>JBCDHV010000031.1:0-15648 GCA_038749615.1 Bacteroidota bacterium | reverse complement strand
GCCATCAACTCTTCGTTGAGGACATCGAGCATTTCGAGAAACGACATCTCAGGGCTCACATCGTCGAGCGTGTAGTCAACGATGTGTCCGTCTGAGTTCGGTCCTTCTTGTCTCCAAACTTTAAGAAACAGTTTCATAGGTATTCGCTGGGTCGGTGGGAAGGTATGCCGGAATGCGCGGATTGGGCGCAGAGCCGGCCTACCTGGTCCAACTTACTTGTAGCTACGCTGAGTGAGCTTCACGTTCTCGAAGGTGAGCTCTTCCTTGTGCATCTTCGCAACCTGGTCTTCTCCCTGGTACTCCCAGGCAGCAGCGAAGGCGAACCGTTCGTCGTCGCGAAGGGCCTCGCCTTCTGCGGTCTGGTAGTCGGCACGCAGGTGGCAACCGCACGACTCCTCGCGTTGAAGCGCGTCACGCGCCATGAGTTCGCTAAGTTCGAGGAAGTCTGCCACGCGGCCGGCGTACTCGAGATACTTGTTGTACGAGGTCTGTTCGCCTGGCACACGAAGACGCTGCCAGTACTCCGCCCTGAACTCGGCAAACTTCTCGATGGCCATCTCCAGGTCGGCCCGGTTCCGGGCGATGCCGACGGTGTCCCAGAGGAGCCGGCCGGCTTCCCGGTGAAACTCGATCGGCGACTTATCCCCGTTGACGTTCAGCAAGCGGTCGATGTACTGCTGCGCATCGGCTTCCGCGGCTTCGAAGGCTTCGTGGCCCGTGTCGACAGCTGCGGTTTCCGTCGTTGCGATGTAACGACCGAGGGTGTAAGGGATGACGAAGTAGCCATCGGCGAGGCCCTGCATGAGAGCGCTGGCTCCCAACCGGTTGGCACCGTGATCGGAAAAGTTGGCTTCGCCGAGGGCGAACAGGCCAGGGATCGTGGTCATGAGGTTGTAGTCCACCCAGAGCCCACCCATGGAGTAGTGGACGGCCGGATAGATCTTCATCGGGACCTCGTACGGATTCTCATCCGTGATCCGCTCATACATTTCGAAGAGGTTGCCGTAGCGCTCTTCGATGCGGTCTTTGCCGAGCCGGTTGATGGCATCGCGGAAATCCAGGTAGACGGCTAGCCCTGTTGGGCCGACGCCCAGACCATCGTCGCAGACCATCTTCGCGTTCCGGCTGGCGACGTCACGCGGGACGAGGTTGCCAAAGGCCGGATACCGCTCTTCGAGGTAGTAGTACCGCTCGTCCTCGGGGATGTCAGAAGCGTTCCGCGTGTCACCCTTCTTCCGGGGCACCCAGACGCGTCCGTCGTTCCGGAGGCTCTCGCTCATGAGCGTGAGCTTGGACTGGTAATGGCCTGACACCGGAATGCACGTTGGGTGCACCTGTACGAAGCAGGGGTTCGCGAACAACGCGCCCCGCTTGTAGCAGCGCCACGCAGCCGTCACGTTCGAGTTCTTGGCGTTGGTCGAGAGGTAATAGGCGTTGCCGTATCCGCCTGTGCACAGGAGCACGGCATCCGCGGCATGCCGCTCCATCTCGCCTGTCAGCAGGTTCCGCGTGATGATTCCGCGCGCCTGCCCGTCGACCACGACGAGGTCAAGCATTTCACGCCGGGTGAACATCTCCACCTGGCCGGTCTCGATCTGACGGTTGAGCGCCGAATAGGCACCGAGCAACAGCTGCTGACCCGTTTGGCCACGGGCATAGAACGTTCTCGACACCTGGGCCCCACCGAACGACCGGTTGGCCAACACACCGCCATACTCACGCGCGAAGGGTACGCCCTGCGCCACGCATTGGTCGATGATGTTGTTGCTGACCTCGGCAAGGCGGTAGACGTTGGCCTCACGAGCTCGGAAGTCGCCTCCCTTGATCGTGTCGTAAAACAGCCGGAAGACGCTGTCGCCATCACCCGGGTAGTTCTTTGCGGCGTTGATCCCCCCCTGGGCTGCGATGCTGTGCGCGCGCCGCGGGGAGTCGTGGATGCAATAGGCCTTGACCTTGTAGCCCAGCTCAGCGAGCGTTGCCGCAGCGGACGCGCCGGCCAGACCCGTTCCGACCACAATGACGGTGTGCTTCCGCTTGTTCGCAGGGCTCACAAGCTTGATGCTCTGCAAATACCGGCTCCACTTTTCTTCTAGAGGACCAGCGGGGATTTTGGCGTCGAGTTTCATGTTGGGGTTGGTAATAGACAATCAAACAGCTCGTCGGTGGTATGCGCTTCTCTTTGCGGGCGTCCGGTCAAAGAGAACCTTAGGCTCCGGGTACGCTAACTGCGTTTCCGTTGCCGGAGCGCCACCGGCCATCAGACAAAGTGTGCATCGACGAATATCCAGATCGGCAGCGCGATGAAACCGACCACCACACCGATGGCCACGACGATGCCGATCAAGATCAAGAGCGGGCGAAGCGAAGGCTTGATGGCACCCAGCGACTGAAACGCGCTCCAGACGCCATGACGCAGGTGCAAACCAAGAAGCACCACGACGCTGACGTAGCCGAGAACGTACCAAACACTGGCAAATTTCTGCTCTAGCAAGATCGTGAGGTCTCGCATGACCTGGCCATCGACTACCGTCTCGTAGTAGGCACCGAACTTGAACGCCTTGAGGTGAAACACCAAGAAGACGGCCAACACAATGCCTGTGATGATCATGGAGCGAGAAGCCGCGTTCTGCTTGCTGACGCCGCCGGCGCTCTTGTACTTCACGTACCCTTTGGGCCGGGCTCGGCGCTTCCGGATGTAGATCGTGACACCGATCACCGCGTGAAGTAAGACGAAAGCAAGCAGCCCAAGCTCGGCGGCCCAGAGGAGAGGGCCCAGTGAAGCAAGCTTGTAGGCGTACACATTGTACGCATCGTAGCTGATGAAGTAATTCAAGTTGCCCAGCATGTGGACGACCGTGAACAGGGCGAGACCAAGTCCAGTCACGCCAGTCAGCAGCTTCTTACCCGTCTGAGACTCGTAAAATGCGAGTATGCCGGTCTTTTTCTTTGCCGCAGGAGTGGCCATTGTGCGTGTAGTGCAGGTGGGTTGGGGAAGACTCCCGTGCGCTCAGCGAGCCAAGCGCTCAACACTAAAAATACTCCTCGAAGATGAAGTAAACCGCGTTAGAGTGGAAGGGCTTACGAAATTTCGAGCACTGCAACTTTCAGAAATTATTGAAAGCTATTTGGGTATGCTCGTGTACCCATCATGTTCCAATTCCTCCTGGAGGCGGATGTAAGATAGATTGGTTCTAAACTGTAGGGAGAGGTGAAGTAAGTGCTTTCTTTTCAAGCACTACCTGTAGCGTCTTCCGCACGTGCGCGCAAAGGTTCACTACGAATCCATCGGCCGGCTCCGTATCTGCCCGCCACCGAGATCCAAGCCCCTCAACGCACCATTGAGCCGTTGGACTAAGCGCGGACGTACCTGATAATCCCTCAAACTCCTGTGGAGCCAAATCCGCCGGTTCCCCGCTCTGTGCTCGGCAACGCATCGACCTCCTGGAAGGACGCTTGCTCGTACCGGGCCACCACGAGTTGAGCAATGCGCTCGCCTCGCTGCACGACGAACGGCTCGGTTCCGTGGTTGATGAGCAATACCCCGACTTCCCCCCTGTAGTCAGCATCAATCGTCCCTGGACTGTTCAGGACCGTGATGCCCTTCTTGAACGCTAGCCCACTCCTGGGCCGGACTTGCCCCTCGTATCCATTGGGCAGGGCGATTTGCAGCCCAGTCGGGATGAGGGCGTAGGCTCCCGGCTCCAGCTTGGCTGGGGCGTCTTCGGGCAGGGCCGCTCGCAGGTCGACGCCTGCGCTCTGGGCGGTTGCGTACGCCGGCAGGTCCAGCCCCTCAGCGTGGGGAAGCCGGCGTAGAAATACGGTTGCCATCTCTACGGTTGCTCTCTACAGTTAAACGGTGTGAAGTAAACAGCGTGAAGAAATAAGGTCAGTTGGATCGCCTTACTCGACATCGCCCATCAGTTTTTTGACGAAGGGAGCTGCAAGAAGGGCAACCAGACCGCCACCACCGGTGATCATGGCCACGGTCGAGAAGAGATCCGACGGGGCCAGCGTCTCGAGCTGCCCGGCGACGAGGCCGGCAAACAGGTTGCCTAGGGCCGTTGCTACGAACCAGATGCCCATCATCTGCCCAA
Source organism: Bacteroidota bacterium (assembly GCA_038749615.1). GTDB lineage: Bacteria > Bacteroidota > Rhodothermia > Rhodothermales > DATKEJ01 > JBCDHV01. Next base: position 11,554 of record JBCDHV010000031.1, on the reverse strand, counting down.
CTCGGTTCTTGGGCGCGAGCTTCGTCATGGACGACAAGCCCACCGGTGACAAGCAGAGTTCCCCAACGGTGTGGAAGAAGTATGTCACGACGAGCCAAGCCGGCGTCACAGGCGTCTCGGCCGTGGCGTTGGCTGCCCCCCAACTCAGCACAAAGAACCCGGTTGCCAACCCGATGAGACCGAGGCCAAACTTTACCGGAATCGAGGGATTCGCATTGCGGTTGGCGAGGGTCGTCCAGACGACACCGAAGACGGGTGCGAGTATGATGATAAAGATCGAGTTGACAGACTGGAGCCAACTGGCCGGCATTTCCCAGCCGGCGATCACCCGGTCCGTGAGGCGATCCGCAAACAAGTTGAGCGAGGAGCCGGCCTGTTCGAATCCGCTCCAGAACAGCGCCGCGAGCACGAAGAGCCAGAGTATGACGCCGAGTTGTTTCTTCTCCCGTGTCGTGTGCCCGCCGAGTAGAATGATGTAGGCGAAAAACCCAAGGGTAATCAGCACGGCTGCGATTCCCAAGCTGCCGGCGAGCGCCTCGATGGAAATGCCGACCGTGCCATTGCCGATCAGAAACCCGAGCAGCACCACGACGCCCACAAAGACCCCCGCAATGCCATACGTCTTGACCGAGCGGCTTCTCAGTTCCTCCTGCGTCGCGTCGACCTGGGGTAAGCCTGCCGTGCCGAGATACTTTTCGCCAAGACGGTACTGGATGAGCCCCAAGACCATTCCGATGCCGGCGAGCGAGAAACCCCAATGCCAGTTGTAGTTCTCACTCAGGAAGCCGCACAAGATCGGGCCAAGAAACGCCCCAATGTTGATCCCCATGTAGAATACGGAGAAGCCGGCATCACGGCGTGCGCCGCCCTCGGGATAGAGATCCCCAACCATCGTGCTAACGTTCGGCTTGAGCAGCCCTGTGCCGATAGTGATGAGAAACAAGCCGAGGAAAAACATCGGAATCGACGGAACAGCCATCGAGAAGTGGCCGGCAGCGATGATGATGCCTCCGATGAAGACTGAGCGGCGCTGCCCCCAAAGATTGTCCGCGATCCATCCGCCCGGAAGCGAGAGCACGTAAACCAGGAACGTGTACAGCCCGTAAATCGCGGTCGCTTGCCCATCATCCAGGCCGAGCCCCGGATTGTTGCCCACAGCCGCTGCTGTCATGAAGAGTACCAGGAGCGCGCGCATGCCGTAGTAGCTGAAGCGCTCCCACATCTCCGTGAAAAACAGGGTGGCCAAGCCACGGGGATGGCCAAACCATTGGCGGTCGGCAGGAGTCGATGAGTCCATGAGGTGGGTTCAGGTGGGGATCGAAAGCGTGGCGGTGGCGCTGAACATACGGCGGGCCGCGCCAAGTCGGAAAGGCCACGATGCTGAGCGGCCTTTCCGTTTGCACAGGTGCCCTACGAACCCAGCGTCACCAGCCGAGCGGCAAGAGCGTGTGGCCCGAGAGCCGCATTCAGATCGCCCGAAGTTGCCTGGTCGAGCACATGCCTCCGCTCGGCGGTCCAAAACGAGGCCGTCCAGGCGGCTTCCACGAGCCGCCTCACCTTGCGCCGGTACCGGAGTGCTCTCCGTTCTGCCCATCCCGTTCCAGCTGTCAAAAAGGTCTTATGCCGTTCAATCGCTTCAGCTAGGGCATCCGCGCCTCCAGCTTGCGTGGCCGTCGTTTTGACGACGGGCGGGGTCCAGGCCGCTCCTGCTCTCAGCCTCAGCGCCGCGTGCAGGGCATGAACGAGGACGTCTGCGTCCGGGTGGTCAGACTTGTTGACGCAGAATACGTCGGCAATCTCCATGAGGCCGGCTTTCATGGCCTGGATGACATCACCGCTTTCCGGCACCAGGACTACCACAACCGTGTCAGCAGCCTGCGCCACATCAAGTTCTGCCTGCCCCACGCCGACGGTCTCGACCACAACCGGGTCGAAGCCGGCGGCATCCATGACATCTGCAACGGCCTCGGTCTGCCTGCTCAAGCCACCCAACGCACCGCGCGTCGCTACGCTACGGACGAAGGTCCCGTCGTTTCGGTCGTCCATTCGGACGCGGTCTCCGAGCAATGCCCCTCCCGAAAACGGGCTTGACGGATCGACGGCCACGACCCCGATCCGTTCATACGTTTCGTGCAGTCTGGTGAGTAACTGATTGACGAGCGTCGACTTCCCAGCTCCGGGTGGACCCGTGATCCCGACCCGCCACCCGGTGCCGACGTGTGCAGCCAGTTCGTCCTCAAAAGCCTCGTAGCCGGCCGTTTGGTTCTCGACGTTAGATATGGCCCGCGCGACGGCTCGCGGTTGGCCAGCCAGCACGTCTTCTGTCGTGAAACTGCGCCGCACGTTTTTCGTCAAGTGATCGTTCGTAAGTCATCTGTGCTAGGTGCACCGCTAGAGGCACGCCTCGGCCTGCCGGCTTCTCCCCTATCCCAGATTCAATTCCCAAGTTCCGAACGTACCGTCATCTATGTCAGAGATTTCCCCGCAACGGCTGGAAGCAGAGCAGACCGTCAATGCCCATATCCTTTGGTCCATGGGCGGTGGCCTTATCCCCTTCCCACTCATGGATATTGCCGCCGTGACAGCGATCCAGGTTGATATGCTGAAACAGATCGCTGACGTGTACGAAGTCGACTTCTCACGCTCACATGGCAAGACCTACGTCACGGCTCTGGCGGGAAGCTCACTCGCGCGGCTCGGAGCGAGCGCGATCAAGCTCATTCCAGGGGTAGGGTCCGTGATCGGCGGGCTCTCGATGTCGGTTTTGTCTGGAGCGTCGACCTACGGTATCGGGCAGGTCAGCATCCGCCACTTCGAAAGCGATGGCAACTTGGTCGACGTAGACCTGGACTGGGCTAAGACTGCGTATGCACGGGCGTTCGAGACTGGCAAAACCGTCGCGGAAGGATTCAAGGGACGGGCTAAACAGGCTCGGACAACTGTTGAAGCACTGAATGAGCTGCGCCGGCGACGTGACAGCGGGGAAATCACGCCCGAATTCTACGAAACGCAAAAACAGCAGGTGCTCAGGGAGCTTGCGAGGTTCAAATGACAGACATTGCCTGAGCCAGCGCTACCCGCCCCAACGCACCCGGGGAACCACTAGACAGTTTGCGAAGCTTGGTTTCCGACAAGTTCGCCCGGCATACGCCCCACCTTTCGAGCCCTAGGAGAGCGATTCATGATCCGAGGTGGCGTGCCTGAGATGGTGTGCAGCACCGACCGCATGAGCGATCCTTCTCTTGCAAGCGGCAGTGCCGTCTCGCGCGCCAGGATGACGCCGAAGATGAGCCACGTCTCCTTCTGCTGCTCATAAGTCAAGAACATGACGCCGGAGGTCCAGCAAAGCATCACACAAATAAAGGTTATACGTTCGAGACCTTCCATCCGCCGCAGCACAACCCGCCAGCACCATATGTAGATTGTCGTGAAGAGCAGGAACCCTATGATGCCTAGCTCAACGAGAACCGAGATGAACGTGTTGTGAGCCACAAACCGTTCGCCATGCACAGGCTCGACCCCTTCCATGAAGTTCGCCGCTCCCACCCCAACCACTGTAACTCGAGGGTCAGAGATGAAGGTTTGCAGGCCCTGTTCCCAAATCAGCACCCGGACATTCGCTTCGGATGCATCATATCGCGCCTCACGTGCAGCCTCAGAGATGGTTGCTAGACGCTTCCAAGTCTCTGCTGGGATAAAGTTGACAGCAATCAAGCTTCCAACGACAAGCGCTGAAAAAAGCAATGCCTTCTTGCTAGCGCGCAAATAAATATAGGAGAGCGGTAAAGCTAACGCAGCTAGTGTCAGCGCAATCAACCCCCCTCGGGATCCCGTTAGCAGAACCCCGAAGGCAGCACCGACGAGGTACCCCCCGTTGACGAACACAAGGAAGCGATTCCAGAACGCCTTGCGGTTTGTGGCTGTGGCTACCAAATACCATGCAAACGGTATCGCCAGCGCCATGGTCAGCGCCATCTCATTCGGGTCGTTATCAAACGCCGTGTAGCGGATCGTTTGCCCAATGAACTCTTGAGCATATGCCGTACCACTTCGGTATGCCTGGATTTGGACGAAAACTGCGGACCAAGATCCGATCACATAGGCCTGAAACAGTTTGCGAACGAACGGCTGGTTCCAGGCAAACTGGCTGAAAATCAACACCATTGCAAGCAACTGCATATTGGTGATTGACCTCGTCATTGCAGAGGTGGGACGCCCCCCCCACAACACAGAGAGCCACGAAAACCCTACAAATAGCGTCATGACGAGCAGCGCTCGCGAAACTTTCCTCAGTTTTGCCTCCTGCAGCAGAGTGGTCAGTGCAACGCCTGCTGCAGCTATGCCGACGAGACGCGTTACCGTACCGGCAACCGGTACGATCTGACTCGCGGCGTATTCCTGAAGCGGAATCGTCGCCACGAACCCCAGAAGAAAGACCTCAGCAATTCTACGCATGTACTCTCATCAACTGTGCGGCAAGGGTCTGCTCGCTCATTCTGAAGAACTCCTACAACATGTGGATCGGGTTCGATGTTGAACTGGAGCTCGCGCATGGTGGGTAGAGATTTCGAAAATACATGCGGACTCCCGAAGTGTACAAGAATTCTTGTCTCCACATGCGGCGCGAGCTTCACCGTCCTGACATGGGGCGGCATTTTACGGAACCTATGCCGCACCGCGGCATAGAAGCGCTATGGAAACTACAGATCGCATCATCAAACGGTACAGCAGCCGCAAGCTGTACGACGTAGACGCAAGTACCTATGTCTCGCTGGAAGAAGTCGCTGCCATGATTCGTGCCGGCGAGCACGTCCGGATCGTTGACAATAAGACGCTTACGGATGTCACGGAGCAGACGCTCATGCAAGTCATCACGAACGAGCACAAACGGGGCGACTCCCTCCTACCCACGGAATTCCTCCACGATGTCATCCGGGCCGGCTCTAAGGCTGTGCAGCGGGGCGTGGAGCAACTTCAAGGCCTCCGCCAGGATGTCGACAATTTTGTGACTCAGTCCATCGACCGCATCAACCCTGTCACGGAACTCCGGGCAGAACTCGCACGGCTGAGAGCACGGGTCGAGGCACTGGAGGCCAGGCAGAGCAGTGATCCACCGGACGCCTGACCTGCTGTCTCCACCCCAGGCCTTTTACCATCATCGACCTCAAGTCAACCAACCAAATTCACCCATGAGCACCATCGACTCCATCCAAGAAACCACCGTCTCCGGCGTCAAAAACGCCTACTACGCCGGCCTCGGCGTGGTCGCCAGCGTTGAAGGTGGCGCAACCAGCGCCGTCAAGTCTGCACGCACGCAACTCGACGACCTGCTGAACGGCACCAAAGACGGCTTCAACCAACTCGTCACGAAAGGCGAATCGTTTGCTTCGCGCAGCGAGAAGGCCATCCGGGCCGAAATCAACGACCTCGAAGGCGAGGTCGACGACGCCAAGCGGGAGGCCTCGAAGCTGACGGACCGTGTCCTGAACAATGTCGAAGAGGTCGTTGTCTCGACGCTCAACCGTCTCGGCATCCCGACGCGCCAAGAAGTCACCGAACTCAACCAGAGTGTCGAAGCCCTCGCCAAGAAGGTGGACGCGCTCCGGAAGGACGTTCGCAAGGCTAAGAAGTCGGCGTAACCTGCCCTTCTGGCTTGAACGTGCCTGGGAGTGGAACCCCCAGTGGGTCTCCACTCCCTCTTCTTCTCTCTCACGTCCCGGCACACGCCGGCCCATCCATTCTATTCCATCATGTCTGACTCAAAAAGCAACTCGAAAATTCCCTCCTTCGGCGACCTCAAAGCCTCCGCCGAGAAAGTTTGGCTCGCCGGCCTCGGCGCGCTCTCTGCCGTCCAGGATGAGGGCGACAAGATCTTCAACAACCTCGTCGAGCGCGGTCAATCCTACGAGACGGAACTCAAGGATCAAGCAGATACGGCTCGCTCGAATGCCAAGGAAAAGGCCACCAATGTCATGAACGACATGGAGACGAGCATCCGGGGCTTCGTCGACAACGCAGCCGAGCGCATCGGTTTGCCTGTCGAAAAGCAAATCCAGAAACTCGCCGACCATATCGAAAACCTGACGGCCAGCATCAGCGAGATGGCCAGCGAAGCACGGGAAGAGACGGCTGAGGCCTTCGAATCCCTCCGTGACAAGGCCAACGAAGCCGCAGACCGGGCCCGCTCGGCCGCCAATCAGGCGACGGCCGCAGCCGAAGCCGCCAAAGAAACGCTCGATAGCGAATACGCCATGCGCCACCTCGGTGGAGGCTGGTACGAGATTCTCCAGAACGGCGAAGCGATTGAAAAAATTCAGGGCAAAGACAACGCGAAGACGCGCATTGAAGCCTTGAGCGCCTAAATTTGCCTCGGGAACGCATCCACCGGATGCGCCCGTATATTGGCCGCGCCCGTCGAAACCGCCGGGCGCGGTTTTTTTCGCTCGGAAGTCAGGCCCTGATGCGTTCCATGCGCTCCTTCCCGCCAAGCCTCGCTTCGTCACACGTCCCACCGTCTGTATGTCTCAACCCACCATCGGCCTTGCGTTGGCCGGCGGCGGCCCAGCTGGCGCCGTCTATGAAATAGGTGCTCTCCGCGCACTCGACGAAGCCATCAGCGGGCTGGATCTCACCGATCTGCCCGTGTACGTCGGGGTAAGCGCTGGTGCCCTCATCAACGCGTGCCTCGCCAACGGCATCGACTCGGCCACGCTGTGCCGGCTTGTCGTCCAGGCAGACGTGGACGATGATCCGCTCGCGCCAGACACGTTTCAGAAACTGGATCTCGGAGCGTTTGCAGAGCGGCTCCTGAGCGTGCCACGGCTCCTCGGAAACAGTGTCGCGAGCTATTTCGGAAGCCCTTCCCGGCCTGGAATCGTGAAAGCGTTTGCACGTGGACTGGCCGAGGCCTTGCCCGTCGCGCTCTTCCGCAACGCACCGATTCAGCGGTTCCTCGAACGCACGTTCTCGAAAGCGAAGCGCACCGACCGGTTCGATGAGCTTGACGCGAACCTCTTCGTCATTGCCACCGACTTAGAGACCGGCCAGGCCGTCCGCTTTGGTAAGGACAGCCACGCCGACGTTCCAATCTCGAAGGCCGTTCAAGCCAGTAGCGCGTTGCCGGGCCTGTATCCCCCCGTGGAAATCGACGGCCGGCATTACGTCGATGGTGTGTTGATCAAAACGATGCATGCATCGATCGCTCTTGACGAAGGCTGCGACCTCGTTCTCTGCATCAACCCCATCGTTCCTGTCGACACGTCCGACTTAGTCGCCACGGGCCGGCTCGATTCCGGGCAACTCGTCGACATGGGCATGCCGACCGTTCTCTCGCAGACGTTCCGCACCCTGATCCACTCTCGCCTGCAACTCGGCATGGCCGGCTATGCGGACCGTTACCCCGACGCCGATGTCGTTCTGTTCGAGCCTCCGCGTCAGCACGCCCACATGTTCTTTACGAACGTCTTTGGCTTCTCCGAGCGCCGGCGCATTTGCGAGTATGCGTTCCTGGCCACGCTGGCCACGCTCAAGGAGCGCGCCAAGGAATTGCGCCCCATGCTAGCAGCTCACGGCCTCCGGCTCAACGAGGCTGCATTCACACTCAAGGCCTCAGATCTTTGGAAACGGTCGGGCGCCCCGATTGGCCGAGCCGGCTCAACGACGGCCCGCCGGCTGCGCCGCACGCTCGCCTCGCTAGATAAGGCGTTGGACGACGTGTAGCAGACTCGAAGCGTGAACGCTCAGGGCATGCCTCCAGTCCCGGTGCCCGTGGTGGTGTCCGCCTCATCCATCTCAGAAGCCTCTTCGGTTTCTTCGACCGTGATGCCGGGGTAGAAATAGTACACGACCTCTTCGGCAGGCACCGTTGCTTCGAGCGCCACCGTTTCAATGGGTTGCGCTTCTGCCTGAACAGGGCCGGGCAGAAGGTCTGAGCCAGTGCGCGGCGTCAGAACCGTACCGAAAAGGATCAGAACCATACCCAAGGCGGCGGCAGCGCCGTAGGCAGCTTTTGGTCGCGACTGCCACAGAGGGCGTCGGTCGAGAACGCGATCGCGCCGGCCGGCCGACTGCTTCGACCGGTTAAGCCGGCGCAGCACAGCCTCATCGGCCAGCATCGGCAGTACGATGCGCTCTTCCCGCGTGATGGCCCGGAAAGTCAGCAACGTGTTGAAGGTCTCTCGGCAACCGGAACAGCTGGCCAAGTGCTCGAACAGTTCAGGCTGAGCCTCGAAGCTCAGTTCTCCATCGAGGTAGAGGTTGAGCGCCTCCTCGTGTTGCTCGCACGCTTTGTGATCTGGGTATGACATGAATCAAGAGTTGGATGCTCAGGCAAAGGACGACGGGGGCACAGCCGGCTCGGGCTTGATGTGCGGGCGCAACAAGCCGGCTAATTTCCGGCGGGCTTTGAACAACCGGCTTTTCACGGATGAGACCGTATTCCGTGTCACGGCAGCGATCTCCTCGTACGACAGGTTTTGGTACTCCCGCAGAATGATCACCTCGCGATACTCGGGCTTCAACTCGGCCAGGAACCGGTTTACCAATGCGATGCGCTCGTTCTTTTCCAGCCGGGAAATCGGCGTGTCTCGTTCGTCGGCTCGTGGTTGAGCGTCCGAGCGGTCGTCGAGCTTCACGATGCGCTCCCGCTTCCGGATCGTGTTGAGCGACTGGTTGCGGGCAATCGTGAACAGCCAAGACCGGAACGAAGACGCCTGCGCCAGCCGATGCTTGTTTTCGTACGCGCGGACGAACGTCTCCTGCAGCACATCGCGTGCGAGCTCTTCATCGCCCAGCATCTTTAAACAGAACGCGTACACTCGGGTCTTGTACCGGTTGTAGAGCGAGACAAAGGCGAACTCGTCGCCGGCCTGAAAAGCCTGAACTAAGTGTTTGTCGTCCATGAGCGGGTGGATTCTCTTTGCTCGTGCGTGGGAAGATCAGAGCGTGGGTTCGAGGGAGACACGTGGGCCTGCGCGAAGTTGCTGCGAAGCGCGCGAGCACCCAGCGCAAAAAACCCGTTAAGTGTTGCCCTACCAAGAGCAAGGGGGATAACATAGCGGATCAAGATCCATTCCAAGCATCGTATGTGTCCTCGGTTTGGCTGCTCCGTACCCACCTCAGTAGTCAAACCGTTCGAAGGTCTCGTCTGCGAATTCAACCCTACCGATCCCACGCGTTCTATGTCTCGTACTTCCCTGGCCGGCTTGTCCGGTATGCTTGTCCTGATGGCTACGATTGCCGGCTGCGGCGGTCCGCGCGAAGCCGTTGCTCCACCGGTCCCAGCGAACGCCGTTGCGGTCATCGATGGTACGCCACTGTTAATGCCAGAGTTCGAGGAACGGTACATGCAGACCATTGGATCGCGCGAAGCTGCGGCTGACGACTCCTTGGCCGAATATCAAGACTTTCTTGACCGCTACGTCAACTTCCGCGTGAAGGTGCTTTCTGCCCAGAAGCGAGGGCTAGCCGAGGACTCGGCCGTGGTAGCCGAGTTGGCGCAGTACCGGCAGCAACTCGCCCGGCCGTACCTCGTCGATGGCCGCGTGACGGAGCCGGTCGTGCAAGACTTGTTTGAGAAGCAGCAAGAGGAAGTCCGGGCCAGCCACATCCTCGTTTCCATCGGCGAGACGGCAACCCCGGCGGATACCGCCCGGGCCTATGCGCTGATGCAGGCATACGTCGACTCGGTGAACGCCGGCATGCCATTTTCCGAGGTAGCGCGAAAGTACTCGCAAGACCCCTCGGCGCGGCAGAATCTGGGCGATCTGGGCTACTTCACCGGCGGCCGCATGATCTTTGACTTTGAGCGCTACGCGTACGCCACGCCCGTCGGTGAACAATCGCCCATCTTCCGCACGCGCTTCGGATACCACGTGTTGCGCGTCGATGACCGCCGGCCGCGCACGAGAGACATCCAGGCCCGCCACATCTTGATCCGCACCGAAGGGCCGGACACGACGATGGCGTACGCGAAAATGGACTCGGTCCGGCAGGCTATTCTTGCGGGTGCCGACTTCGGTGACGCAGCCCGGGCCATCTCGGACGACCCAGGATCTGGCGCGAACGGAGGAGACCTCGGCAGCTTCGGCGTTGGCCGGATGGTGCCGCCGTTCGAGAAGGCTGCGTTTGGGCTCGAAAACATCGGCGACATCTCGGAGATCGTTCGCACGCGCTTTGGCTACCACATCATCCAGCTCACTGGCCGCGCCGACCTGCCGACCTACGACGAGTCGTACAACGAACTCAAGCAGCTTGCCCAGCGGCTTCCGCGGCTCCAGCAGCGCACCGAAGCGCTCGGCCGGGAGTTGCGTGAACAGGAAGGCTTCATGCTCGACACGACGGCCGTCCTGAATGCGATTGCTTACGCCCCGAGCGACTCGCTGACGGCGTATCTCATCGCTCAGCAAGTCACCGTGCCCTCAGACAGCGGACTGACCCGTACCAAGAGCCTGCCCACGCCAGGTGCGAGCCTCGCCACCGAAGTGGCCCGCATCGGGGACGTCAGCTACACGCTGGAGAACGTCCTCGACGAAGCCAAGCGCACGCCGGGCCAGGTCCGCTTCGACGAGCCGATGGACGTGGTCGAATACATCGACGACTACACCGCCGGCAAAGCGATCGACTTGGTAGCCAGCCGGCTCGAGAACCGGGACCCGGACTTCGCGAAGCTGATGGAGCAGTACCTCGACGGCATTTTGCTCTTCCGGGTCATGGAAGACTCGGTCTGGAACGCCGCTGCTGCCGATTCTGCCGGCATGCTGGCCTACTACGAAGCCAACAAGGCCGAGTACAACTTCCCACAACGCCGGCGCGTGCTCAGCTACGTCGCCTCGTCGGATTCCTTGCTCAGAGACATCGCGAACCGCATCGAAGGCGATTCGCTCGACACGGCCATGCTGATGGACATGGAAGGCGTCCGGGTAGACACCACGTTCCTCGCCGGCACGACGAACAGCGTCTACGACCGGGCACTCAACATCGGCATTGGGGAAACCGTCGGCCCGATCCGCTACCAGCAAGGCTTCATCCTGCTGCTCGCTGACGGAACCGAACTGCCTCGGCCGAAGACCTTCACTGAAGCCCGTGCCGAAGTCCTGAGCGGGTACCAGCAGATCCTCGAAGAGGCCTGGGTGGCCAGGTTGCGCGAAGAGTTTGACGTGCAGACGTTCCCAGCGAAGCTCAATGCAGCCTTCGCCGCCGAACGAGCCGAGGCTATGCCGGCTGAGCCTGCCATGAACTAGCGTATCCCCGCTGACCGGCTGCCTGCAGGACATCTGATTGTGCGCTTCCTGTGCGTTCCGCCCTGGCCGTACGAATCCGGCCAGGGCGGCGTTCATTTGCGGCTGGCCTTCCCAAAGCCTTGGTTTTCGTGCTCAGACGTTCGCTAGACCGACTTGGCAGAGCACGGAAAGCTTTTAAGAATTTGGGGTTAGCATAGAACTCCTCCGAAGACGCTCCGGTTTACGAACGTCCACGGCCAGCATCCCACCTGCCTTCCGTCTCTGCCTTGCAGCCTACCTTCATGAGCCGATTTCTCCGTTCGTTTGCTGGCGTC
>JBCDHV010000030.1:0-15724 GCA_038749615.1 Bacteroidota bacterium | reverse complement strand
GCGTGACCGGTTCGGGCTGACGCAGGTGGTGTTCTCGCCGCAGTACGACGCTGACGCGCACGCAGCAGCGGAAGCCTTGCGTAACGAGTACGTCATCTCTGTCTCGGGCACGGTGTATCCGCGTTCCGAGGACACGATCAACACGAAGCTCCCGACGGGGGCCATCGAGGTGCGCGGTCTCAGTCTAGAAATCCTCAACGTGTCTGATCCGCTACCGTTCATGGTCTCGGCGCACGAGGAGAAGCAGATCAAGACGAACGAGGAACTGCGCCTTCGCTACCGCTACCTCGATCTCCGCCGGCCGGCGCTTCAGCGCAACATGATCCTGCGGCACGAACTCTACCAGAGCGTCCGCCGCTACTTCACGGATCGGCAGTTCGTCGAGGTCGAGACGCCGGTGCTCATGAAAAGCACGCCCGAAGGCGCGCGCGATTACCTCGTGCCGAGCCGGGTCCACGCCGGCCGCTTCTACGCGCTGCCGCAAAGCCCGCAGACGTACAAGCAGATCTTGATGGTGGCCGGCCTCGACCGCTACTTCCAGATCGTCAAATGCTTCCGCGATGAAGACCTCCGTGCCGACCGGCAGCCGGAGTTCACGCAGATCGACGTCGAAATGTCGTTCGCGACGGAGGAGGTGATTTACGAGACGATGGAGGGGATGGTCGCTGCGGTTTGGAAAGACCTGAAAGGCACCGATCTCGAAGTGCCGTTCCAGCGCATGCCCTACGCCGAGGCGATCAGCCGGTACGGGTCCGACAAGCCGGATCTCCGCTTCGGCCTGGAGATCCACGACCTGAGCGAGTCCTTTGCCGGCTCACCCTTCCGCGTGTTCAACAACGTGCTGGAGTCCGGCGGGAAAATCGTTGGCATCCGCGTGCCGGGCGAGGGCGACCGCGGCCGTGGCGCGATGGACCGGCTCGACAAAGACGTGGTCCGCAAACGCATCGGGGCCGGCGGCCTCGTGTACGTCAAGCTAGGCAGCGACGGCAGCCAGTACCAGTCGGTCAAAGAGGCCGTGTTGCCGAAAGAATTCGTCGACCGCGCCGTCGAGGCCACAGGTGCGGAAACCGGCGATCTCGTGCTCGTCTTGGCCGGCGCTGCACCGAAGGTGTTTGAGCAAATGGGCACGCTCCGTCTCCACATGGCCGGCGAGCTCGGGCTGATCCCCGAAGGCGATTCCGGCCCGTGGAAATTCCTCTGGGTGACCGATTTCCCGTTGCTCGAATGGGACGAGGAGACCGGCCGCTACTACGCGATGCACCACCCGTTCACCTCGCCCAACCCAGACGACTTCGACCGGCTCGACAGTGCCCCCGGCGAGGCCCGCGCTCGCGCCTACGACCTCGTCCTGAACGGCAGCGAAATCGGCGGTGGCTCCATCCGGATTCACCAGGCCGAGATCCAGAGCCGGATGTTCGATTTGCTCGGCATCGACGAGGAAGAAGCCCAGCAACGGTTCGGGTTCTTGCTCGACGCCTTCAAGTACGGCGCGCCCCCGCACGGCGGCATCGCGTTCGGCCTCGACCGCCTCGTCATGCTCCTCACGGGCACCCCGTCGCTCCGGGACGTGATCGCGTTTCCCAAGACGCAGAGCGCCCAGGAGCTGATGGTTCAGTCGCCAGACGCCGTGGACGATCACCAGTTGAAGGAGCTGCACATCCGGGTGGAAATGCCGAAGGAAGACTGAGTTGACCCGTTTGTGGAGGGCATGGTGAGCTGCGTTCGCATAGGGCGTTTCAGGCGTTCAGGATGAGGACCCATTCGGGGCGGTCATTGGAGTTCGCATGCGCGTGTCTAGTCGGCAGCCCTCAGGGTGAAGACCCACTCGCGCGGGGCCGGCAGTCTGCTTCGCATGGCGTGCTGTGGCGCTCGGGGTGAAGACCCACTCGCGTCCATTCTGGTAGCCCGCTCCGCGTAAATCGTTGTGGCGCTCGGGGTGAAGAGATGCCGCTCAGCCCAGCATTGTCGGTATCAGGCAATCTTTCACCACGAAGTGGTCTTCACCCTGAGGGCCGCATTGTTTCCATGCGTAGCCGCCGCCAAATCTCTTCCCGAACGGGTCTTCACCTTGAGGGTCACTAGGATTCTAAAGCGGAAGTGCACTCCCAGCGTCTATCCCGAATGGGTCTTCACCCTGAACGGCACATCGACGCCTGCCACATCTGCCACCTTGCAACCCCTGCAACACGGTGTGGCAGATGTTGCAAGGTGGCAGGGTGTTTTCCACCCAACCGTCAGCTCACCAACCAAACCCGCCCGGTCGAGCCGTCGAATTCGACCTCGTCGCCGGTTTGGAGCCAGCGCGTTAGGCCGGGAATGCCGACGACACTTGGGATGCCGAGTTCACGGGAGACGATGGCGGCGTGAGAGAGCAGGCTGCCGCGCTCGACGAGGACGCCGGCGCTGCCGGGAAACAGCAGAATCCAGCCGGGATCGGTGTGTTCGGCGACGAGGATTTCGCCGGCTTCGATGGTCTCAGTGCGTGGGTCGCGCACGACCCGTACGATGCCACGCACCCGCCCTGGGCATCCGCCGAGGCCAGTGCGTTCGTCGCTGCTAGCCGGCTCGCTGGGTGCAGCTTGTGTTTCGGGGAGCCGGCCGAAGTAGGGGATGCCTCGGGTTTCGAAACGGTCGGGTGGGGCAGGGGCGTTTCGATAGGCGTCGAACTCTGATCGGCGCAGCGCAACGAGGCCGCTGAGGTTCGCCGTGACCGCGCGGCCGGCTTCCACGTCAAGTAGTTCGTCGACGGTCAGGTAAAAGACATCATCCGGCTGATCGAGTTGATCCAGCGCGTAGAGCTGCCGGCCGAACGCGCGAAAGATCCGGCGTGCCAGCCCGAAGACTCGGGTGCGCTCGAACCGGAGGTTTTCGCGGCCTTGCACGCGGGCACGGGCGTGCTTGAGAATCCAGTTGGCGACGAGCCGGCGTATCGGGCTTTTGCCGAGAGCGGCCTGAAATTGCCGCTCGGCCTCGGCACGGGTATCATGCGGCGTCGTATCGAAGGCCGGCACCGAAGCGAGCCGCGCGATGCTGCGCCAGAGCATCGCGGGTTGGTCGCGCAAGGTTGGGCTTTCGAGCTTGAGCTCTTCCATGCAGCGATCTCCGAACCGGTCCAGGTAGGCCTCGATGGCCGTCGCAAGATCGGGCCGCTCACTCAGGAGCTGCCGGACAGCCGTTGGATCTGCCTGATTGAGCGCAGCGATGGCCTCTTCATCGTTCCGAACATGGTCCGCGAGTTCACCAAGCACCCGCGCCGGCTCTGCGCTGATGACCTCACCCTGGGCTGCTAGGAGCCCGTTCGCGAGGCGTCCGTCAGGATCGCCGGCCCATGTTTCCGCGATGCGCCGAAGCAAGCCGTAAAAGATCATCGCGAAGAAGTCGTTCACGAGCGGCGCATCCCACTGCGTGAGCAGCTCGCGCTCGACGAACCGGTAGTAGGCGGCCAGCTCGTCCGGGCGCATCTGATCTAGCGAGACGGTCGGTGGTTGCAGCGTTTCGTCGAGCCGGTCGTAAAACGCGTCTACCTTGCGCGGAAGCGTGAGGTGATTCCATACGAGGCCCAGCGCCGTTCCAAGCAAGGCCGCCCGCCCGCGCAGGTTCGCAAGGAAGCCGGCCTGAGGATGCTCAGATACGCCGTCCAGCATGTCGTCTGGTAGCGGCTCCTTGACGCCCATCATCTGCTCCATGAACGACCGGTTCGTCTCGAACCCGGGTAGCATTGCCAGAACGGCATACCAGCTTCTCAGGCTGTAGTAGATGCGCCCGTCCGCTAGGCCGATCATGCTGTCGAACACCGCGCCGTTTTGTTCGATCGTCGCTTCTGGCACCCGCATGAGCCGGGCGAAGAGCCGGTATACGCTCGCGTAGGCGCGCCGGGCGAAGGAGAACGTGAGAG
Source organism: Bacteroidota bacterium (assembly GCA_038749615.1). Taxonomy (GTDB): domain Bacteria; phylum Bacteroidota; class Rhodothermia; order Rhodothermales; family DATKEJ01; genus JBCDHV01. The sequence continues at coordinate 11,829 of JBCDHV010000030.1, read as the reverse complement.
GCGTGGTGACGCCGCCGTAGCTCTCGATGATGTTGCTGTTGTCCCAGATGCGCCGCACAGCGTCGGGGTCGGGGAGACCGGCAAGCGTGGTGATCGGGCGGGCCTGGACGATGAAGAACTCCCCGCCTTCGAGCGCCCACTCGATGTCCTGCGGCCGGCCAAACTGCCTCTCGATTCGCCGGCCCAGTTGAGCGAGCGCAACGAGCTGTGCATCCGAGAGCGCCGGCTGCTTGGCGAGATCGTCCGATACTGATACCGCGCGCACGGAGCCGCCGTCGAGCGCATACCGAGCCGGCTTTGCCACGACATGCCGTTCAAGGATGCTACCGTTGCGGTCGACCCGAAACGTATCGGCCGGCGCCTCGCCCTGCACCAACGCCTCCGCTAGCCCGAGCCCGGCAGAAACAACCGCGACCCCACGCCGGCCCGTGGACGGATCCGCGGTAAACAGCACGCCGGCGGCATCGGCCGCGACCATCCGTTGGACCAAAACGGCCGGCACGGCAGACGACTCGCCCAAGCCCTGTGCGGCTCGGTAGGCCTGCACGTGATCAGACTGGCCCGACGCCTGGACGTCAGCCACGCGCGCTGCCACGTCAGCTGGCGCGACGTGGAGAAAGCTATCCAGTTGGCCGGCAAACGAGGCCCCGGTTCCATCCTCATCCCGTGCCGAGGACCGTACGGCTACCCGTTCCTCCACGGCTCCGATCTGCCGAAGCCCATCAGCTACAGCGGCCTCGACATTCTCAGCGTCTGCCGGCACGGTAAAAAAGGCCGGCACGGGAAAGCCGGCAGTCCGGAGCCGCATCAGGTTCGCTGCCTTGCCACCGAGATGTTCGGGACATGGCATGTTGGGGACATCAGCCAAGATTTGCGCCTTCTGTGTAAGTTTTAGGTCTTTTTCCGGCAAAACGGTCAGCTAGTCGGGCTCGGTGTAGGGAACATGCCATGTCCGCAACATGGCATGTCCCCTACATCGAAAGCCACCCGCCGGCTCCGAGCAGTACGTGTGCGGCCAGCACCCACAGGCCGGAGATCGTCTCGATGAGCCGGCCCGTCGCGCAGCCGACGCCCATGAGCACCGCGACCACACCCGCAGCAATCACGCCGACCGTGCTGGCCACCAGCATCCCCAAGCCAAATCCTACCTGCACGCCGGCCCATACACACACGCCGGCCGCGGCCCCCACGGATGCCCACCACACCCACACGGCGCGCGGCGTGCCCCAGAGGGCGCTGTAGGTTTCCACGCCAGGCTCCTCGTCGGCCGGCTGGCGAACTTTGCGGCCCAGCTCGATGACGATGCCGTTGCACAAACTCGCTGCCAGGAGCGCTTCGAGCCCGGCCGGAACGCTGCCGGTCACTGCCCAATCGCAAGCGGCCGCGTAGCCGTCGATCAAGGGGACCACCAGCATGTGGGAGAGCAAATACACCACAGGGCGCTGCTTCAGCCAATCGCGCACGAAGAACTCGGCCGACATCACGGCGATGAACGCCAACACGCCGGCCAATACCGGAAGCAGTAACGGCTCGTACCACCACGCCAGCGCGATTTGCAGCGCAATGATGCCGGCTCCCGTCCATCCTAACTCGCGCAGGGTGACGAGGCCGCGCGGTACCGGGCGGTAGGGGCGAAACTGCCGGTCTTCCTCGGCGTCCTTGAACTCATCCGCGATTCGCAAGAGCAGAAAGAAGCCGAAGCACGACGCGAACGCCACACCAAAAGCCGCCCACGCCGGCAAGCTCTCTGCACCTCGAAGCCGGGCCGAGTACGCCACGGCACAGGCACTGAACGTCAAGATCAGCAGCCCATTTTTCACGACTGGAAAGCGCTCGGCTTGGTACGTCCACGCTCGGCGCAGCCCATGCCGGTGTGCTTCGTCTCCCACGTCGGGCACGGCGGGCACTGCTTCGGAAGTAGAGTCTGAAGGCATGGATCTGGTTGGGCCATCCATCGGCTGTAGTTCAACAGAAAGTAGGACGTGCCTCGGGAATCCGCTCAAAACGTATGAGAACCCACTCAACCTCCACGTTCTATGACGCTCGGTATTCTCTCTGACACGCACGCGTATGTGCACCCTGGCCTCCACGAGGAGCTAGCCGGCTGCGATCTGCTGTTGCACGCCGGCGACATCGGTAACGTGGCGGTGCTCGACGAGCTGCAACAGATCGCGCCCGTAAAGGCGGTCTGGGGAAACATCGACGGGTTCGACGTTCGCCGGCTCGTCCCAGAAACGCAAGACCTCGAACTCGAAGGCGTGCGGTTCTGGATGACGCACATCGGAGGCCGCCCTGGCCGGTGGGCCAAAAGCATCGGGCCAGCGCTGCGGGCGCGCCGGCCGGACGTGTTCATCTGCGGCCACAGCCATATCCTGCGCATCGAGCGCGTGCCCTCCCTCGGCCGTATGCTCTACCTCAACCCCGGCGCGTGCGGCCGGCAAGGCTTTCACCAGGTCAAAACGTGTGTCCGCGTCCGCGTCGAAGCCGGCCGCCTGTTCGACGCCGCGGTGATCGAGCTGACCTAGCCCCGACGTATCTTCCCGCGCCTCCACGTACCCACAGACCACACACCCACACACCACGCGTCATGTCCGACCGGTACGCACTGCGCGCCTTGTACGAGACCAGTCAGCTGCTCGGTAGCTCGCTGGACCTGCAGTTCGTGCTCAACAACTTGCTGCTGATCTCGATGACGAAGGTGTTCGTCACGCGCGGCCTCGTGCTCACGTACGACCCGATCCGTGGCACGCACCGGGTGGCGACAGCCAAAGGGTTGACGGCATGGACGGAAGGCGATGAACTCGACTTGGGCGGCCCGCCGGCTTCTTCAGACGAACTGTGCGATGACGATGTGCCGGCTCCCCTCGCCGAACACCGGATCGCGTTGCTCCTCCCGATTCAGCACCACGACCGGCACATCGGCTATCTCGCACTTGGCCGAAAACTCGACGGGCAGCCGTGCCAGGGTGCAGAACTCGAGTTCGTCAAATCGCTCGTCAACATCTCGTCGGCGGCGGTCCAGAACTCTCTGATCGTCAGCGAACTCCAGCAGGCAAACCGGGACCTCGACGCGAAAATTCAGGAGCTGAACACGCTCTTCGATCTCTCGCAGGAATTCAACGCCACACGCGAGCGCTCGCGGCTGGTCCGGCTGTTTTCGTTCGCGCTCATGGGGCAGTTGCTGGTGCAACGCCACTTATTTCTCGTCTGTCCGCCGCAGCCGGAAGAGGAAGAGGACGATCCCGAGATGGTCGTCGTCATCGCGCAGGGCGTCGATGAGGAACGGCTCGGCGACGAGGTCATTCAGGAAGTGCGTGTGCTGAAATCGTTTGTCGTTCGGGACGATGATGCGAAGGATGAGCCAGAGCAAACGCTGCTGCGTGACCTCGGGCTGGAGCTGTTGATTCCTCTCCGTGTGCGAGGGAAGACGCAGGGGGCGCTCGGGCTGGGCCGGAAAATGACGGGACAGCGGTACGAGCCAGATGATCTCGAATTTCTGTTCGCCCTCGGCAACCTTGCCCTCACGGCTGTTCAGAACACCTACCTGGTCGAGGAGCAAATCGAGAAGGAGCGCCTTGCCCAGGAAATGCGCCTGGCTCGCTCGATCCAGGAGCGCTTGCTGCCCCAGACAGTGCCCACCGCGCCCGGCCTCGACGTGGCCGCCTACACCACGCCGAGCCGCGACATTAGCGGCGATTACTACGACGTGCTGAAGCTACCCGACGGCCGGCTCGTCGTGGCCATCGCGGATGTCACGGGCAAGGGGGTGCCGGCGTCGCTGCTCATGGCGAACGTCCAGGCGTGTCTCCGCTTCGCCTTGCCGCTCGAACTCACCCTCGAAGACGCGACGACGCGGATCAACGATGTCATCCACTCGAACACGGGCTTCGATAAGTTCATCACGTTTTTCTGGGGCATCTACCACCCGGAATCCGCTCGTTTCTCCTACGTTAATGCCGGCCACGACCCCCCGATGCTGATCCGCGCCGATGGATCGCTCGAGCGCCTTGAAGCCGGTGGCCTTCTGCTCGGCGTGTTTGCCGGCAGCCAGTACGAGCGCGGCGAGATCACCCTGGATGCCGGCGACGTCCTCACCCTCTACACCGACGGCGTTTCTGAAGCCATGAACCCGGCCAGCGAAGAGTATACCGAGGAGCGCCTGCTCACGCAGCTCAACGCCTGTCACGCAGCGGCGGCCCAGACGGTCGCCAACCGCATCGTCACGGATGTGCGCCGCCACACCGCCGGCGCGCCGCAAAGCGACGACATCACGCTCATCGTCATGAAACGGCCCGCGTGACGCGGAAGACGGTCTCGTCAGCGTCGAGGCGTTCTCGTTCGATGGCTGAGGCCGGAGCCAAGTCCGCGACCTGGATTTCGTCGACAGCGAAGCCGGCTTCTCGGAGGCGGTCGCTGTAATCCGGGCCGTATCGGCGAACGTGGTCGTCCTGCCCAAAGAGCCGGATGCGTTCCTGTGGATCGGTGATCGTGGGGTCTTCGATGGTCTCTGGTGCCGTGATGGGGACTTGGATGACGGCCCATCCGGCTGGGGCAAGTACGCGGCGGAGTTCGCGCATGGCCTGGCGGTCGTCCGGGACGTGTTCGAGCACATGGCTGCAATAGATCACGTCGAACGTTCCGTCCGAGAACGGAATATCGGTGAGGTCCATCTGGACCATCACGTTGGGGTCGAGCAGATCGGCCGTTGTGTAGTCGAGCCCGGCGAGGCGGCGAAAGCGCTGCTCGAACGACGCCTCGGGTGCTACGTGGAGCATGCGTTTGGGCCGGCCATCGAACAGATCCGTGTGATCCTCGAAAAACCGCCACACGAGCCGGTGCCGCTCTAACGAGCCACAGAACGGGCACCGCACATCCTCACGCACGGGCATCCCGAATGGAAGAAAGGCAGAGGCCCGCCGCTCGCAGACCCGGCAGTAGCGTTTCGTGCCGGCATACCGCACCCGGGTGGCCCATCGTTTGAGCCGGCGTTTCAGGGGGAGGGGAAGCAGCGAGACGGGAAGAAATCGGCGCAGAGGACTAGGTGTTGGGTGGGAAGACCGATGTCCGGAGTTACTCGTCGAGCATCAGGGTGGCAATCCGGGCCGTGAACTCGACGGCCGGCTCGCGCGCCAAGCGGTCTTGCGCGGACGGGATGTCGGAGGTGCGGACCGTGAGCGACCGCAACGGCCGTTCTGGTTGAGCCGGATCGAGGCCGGCATCGCGAAGCATGGCAAGCGCGTCCCCGAGCTTCACGTCGCCGGCAAACTGTACGGTGAGCTGATCCTGCCGAGCACGCTTGGCAAAGCAAAGCGCACCTTCAGGGAGGTCTTCCTGCGCGCGTTCCAGCACCTCGCGCCAGTCGTGCACCTGGACGGCCTGCACGCCGGCCGTTTCGCGTAGCTGATTCGTATCGGCATCGGTCCACGCGTCCGGCACGGGGACGGTCACATCGAGTGCTGGAAATACAGCCGCAGTGACATCGTAGCCCAGGTGCTCAGCCATGCGTTCGGCGTCGGCTTGCGTCACGCCGTCACGAAATGTGACGTCCAGCAGGTCTGGCACGAACATCGCGCTTGGCTCTGCCGGCGGCGCTGCGCAACTGGCAAGAACGAGTAGCGAGAGGGCGAGGAAGCGCATGGTGCGTGCTGGGAAAGGGCAGTCTGGCCGGCTCGTGCTAGACCACGTTGGCGTACATCTCGTCGATCAGGTCTGCGTACTGCTGCTCGATGATCTTGCGGCGGAGCTTCAGCGTGGGGGTCATCATGCCATTGTCGACGCTGAACGGCTCTGGGATGATACGGAAGTCGCGCACCTTTTCGTGGGAGGCTGCTGATTTGGCGTGGGCACGGAACGCATCTTTGTAGTGCTTCTTGACGGTCTCGTGCGTGTGCAACTCGCTTGGCTTGACGCCGAGATTGTGCTCCTTGCCGAACGCGATCAAGACCTCCTCGTTCGGCACGACGAGCGCTGTCAGGTACGCCTGTCCTTCGCCCACGATCATGAGTTGATCGATCATCGGCATCGTCTTGAACTGCTCTTCGATGGGGCCAGGATAGATGTTCTTGCCGCCCCGCGAGACGATCATGTGTTTGATCCGGTCCGTGATCTGGAGATACCCGTCCACGAACCGCCCTACATCCCCCGTGTGGTACCAGCCGGCATCGTCGATGGCCTCCCGGGTAGCGTCCGGGTTGTTCCAGTAGCCGCGCATGATGTTTGGGCCCTTGGCCAGGATTTCGCCCTCTTCGGTGGTCGTCGTGTTGGGGTAATCCTCGCCGGAAATCTGCGTGATCACTTCCAGATCGCTCAGCCGCTGAATCCCGACCGTCACGCCCGGAATGACGTGCCCGACGGTACCATACCGAGGGCTCTCGTACGGGCTGACGGCCAGCACGGGCGCCGTTTCAGTAAGGCCATAGCCTTCCAGAATCTTGACGCCGGCGGCCTGGAAAAATTCGCCGATGGCCTTCGGGAGCGCTGCGCCGCCAGAGATGGCGAACCGCACGCGCCCACCGAGCTTGGCATGCAGCTTCTCGAATACCAGTTTGTGGGCCACCCGCTGCTGCAGCGTCAGAATGGGCCCGGGCCGCTTGGCCGTCGCGTACCGTGTCCCGACGCCCACAGCCCAGTTGAAAATCTTCTTCTTCGCGTCGGACCCTTCCTCCACGGACTTCGCGATGATGTTGTAGACCCGCTCGAACAGGCGCGGCACCGAGATCATGATCGTCGGCTGCACTTCCGGCAGGTTCTTGCTGACAGCGTCGACGCTCTCGGCATACGTCACCTTCGCGCCGGCACTCAGTGCGGCCACGTAGCCGGCGGTGCGTTCGAAGGAATGGCTCAGCGGGAGGAAGGAGAGGTGATGATCCGTCGGGCCGAACGGTACCATCGGGAGAGCGCTCTTCGCGTTCGAACAGAAATTCTCGTGCGTGAGCATGACGCCCTTCGGGACGCCCGTGGTGCCGGAGGTGTAGATGAGGGCAGAGAGGTCGCCGGGCTCGACGCTGTCCCGGAGCGCTTCCAGGTCTTCGCTGTGCTCGTTCCAGTAGGCGAGGCCAGGCTCCGTCGTTTCGTCCCAGTGGGTGACATAGTCTGGGTGTTCGCCTCGTAGTTCGCTCATCGTCACCACCCGTTCGAGATCCGGGCAATTATCGAACACTTGCTCGGCCTTGCGCAGTTGGATGCTCGTCGATACGATGAACACCTTCGTGCCCGAGTCCTTGAGGATGTACTCGACTTCAGACGCCGGCAGTGAGGTGTAGAGCGACACGTTCACGCCCCCGAGCCACTGCGTCGCCATGTCCGTGACGGCCCACTCGGGCCGGTTCTCCGAGAGAATCGCTACGCGGTCGCCCTTGCGAATGCCGTGGCTGTGCAGATAGCCGGCAAAGGCCTTGACACGCTGATCGAGCTCTTCCCACGAAATGTCGATCCACTCTTTCGAGCGCTTTTCCTTGTATCCGAGCGCCGCTTTGTTTTGGCCTCGGTTGTGCTCGATGAGCCGGTGGAAGAGCTGGGCAAGGGTAGTGTACTCGACAACAGCGGGCATGGTGGGTAGACGTGTGTGGCGTTCAGACGTGATGTGCGGGAATCCCTTGAAAATACAGGAGCCGGCGGGGGTTCCGCCTTTGCTTCGCGTGGACGCGTGGTATGTAGGCACGTGGTGTGTGGGATACCGTGGTGTGTTGTCTGTAGATGTGTAGATGCGTGATTCTGGGTTGGTGCGCTGGAATCCACCCCTCCCACGTACCTACGATCCACGCACCTACGCAAAATCTCCACCTTTATCGGTTGTGCCTCCGCGTATCATCTTGCCGTCCTGCCCCCTAGTCCCGCAACCACAGCCTACATGTCTTGGTGGCAAGCTGCCCTGCTCGGTCTTTTGCAAGGGCTTACAGAGTTTTTGCCGGTGTCGTCCTCTGGCCACCTCGTACTTGGCCAGTATGTGCTCGGCATCGACGCAGAGGCGGCCGGCGATGTGACGTTTGAGGTGTTCGTGCACTTCGGCACGACGATGAGCATCCTGACGGTGTATTGGAGCCGAGTGGTGGAGATCATCAAGCAGACGTTTTCAGCGCTCGGAAATCCGTCCGAAATCGGGGAGCGGTTCCGGCAGCCGACAGAGTTTCGGATCGCCGTGCTGATCTTGCTGTCGATGATCCCGACGGCCATCGTCTACGTGACGTTCAAGGACCAACTGGAGCAAGCGTTCAGCGATCCGCGTCTGGTCTGCGGCGCACTGCTCTTCACGGGGCTGCTGCTCTTGCTCACCCGGCTCCGCCCGAACCCAGATGGCCGGCTCACGATGCCCAAGGCGCTCGTCGTAGGCCTCGCGCAGGCCATGGCGCTCATTCCTGGCATTTCGCGCTCGGGCTCGACCATCTGTACGGCGCTCTACCAGAACGTCAATCAAGAGCAAGCAGCCAACTTCTCCTTTCTGATGGTCCTGCCCGTGATCGTCGGGGCGACGTTGCTCAAGACGTTGGAAATGTTTGAGCTCGGTGGCCCCACCATGGGCGTGCTTCCCCTCGTGATCGGGGCCGGCGTCGCATACGTATCTGGGGTCTGGGCGATCAGGGTCATGATCGATTTGGTCAAGAAGGGCAGCCTCCAATATTTCGCGTACTACTGCTTTCTGATTGGATCTTTAGGTCTCATTTTGATATAATGCACGCTGTCAGGAGGTAAACCGCTGGTCAGGCTAGAGGCAGTAGCATCCAGCGATCACAGGCAGGCAAGCACTATGAACTTCGAGATTTTCGTCGTAGACGACGATCCTCATTACTCACGGCTCGTCCGGTACAAGCTGCAGAAAAAGTACCCGGATGCTACCGTGAACGTGTTTGAGCGAGGCGAAGAGGCCCTCGCTAAACTGAACACGCTGGTCCCCGATCTCATCCTTCTCGACGTCATGATGCCCGGCATCGGTGGCATCGAGACGCTCAAGCGGGTCAAGCGAACGCACGCGGATCTTCCAGTCGTGGTGGTGTCCGCCCAGGGCATCATCAACGTCGCGATCGAGGCGATGAAGCTCGGCGCGTACGATTACATCACGAAAGGCCAGGATGACCTCGTCAAGCTCGATACAGTCGTCAAGAATATCGCTGAACGGGTAGCCCTTTCGCGCGAACTCGAAAAGCTCCGCAGCGAAGTCGCCCATCGGTACGGCATGCGCGAGCTCGTGGGGGACAGCTCTTCCATGGAGGACGTCTACCGGACCATCCAGAAAGCGCTGCGCGGCGATCTCACCGTCGCGATTCAGGGCGAGAGTGGGACCGGTAAAGAACTCGTGGCTCGGGCCATTCACTACAATTCGAGTCGGCAGAAAGGCCCGTTCGTCGTCGTCAACTCGGCGGCCATCCCGCGCGAGCTGATGGAGAGTGAGTTCTTCGGCCACGAGAAAGGCGCGTTCACCGGCGCGTATAGCCGCAAAATCGGCAAGTTCGAGCAGGCCGACGGCGGGACCCTCTTCCTCGATGAGATCGGTGAGCTCGACATGGGGCTCCAGGCGAAACTGCTTCGCGCGCTCCAAAACCGCGAGATCACCCGCGTCGGCGGGTCGGACACGATCAAGTTCGACGCCCGCATCATCTCGGCGACGAACCGGGACATCCGGGAGATGATTCGCGGCGGCAAGTTCCGCGAAGATCTCTACTACCGGCTCTTCGATTTTCCCATCCTCCTCCCGCCGCTCCGCGACCGAGGCCAGGACCCGCTTCTTCTCGCTCAGCATTTCCTGCGCGACTATGTGAAGCAATACCCGGAGTTCAAAGGCAAGACCCTGTCCAGCGATGCCCGCCGCGCCGTGCTCGATTACAACTGGCCAGGCAACGTCCGCGAACTCAAGAGCGCCATCGAACGGGCGGTTCTGCTCTCCGACGATGCCGAAATCGAGCCCGGCGATCTCATGCTCGACCGCCATGCCCACATCGACCCCTGGACCGAACGCTCGGGCCTAGGCGACGGCGCCGTGCGCAACAGCATCGGCCAGGACGACGTCCGGCTGCCGTATCCGCCGGCTTCTGGGGCTCCCGCACCGGCTGGCATCGACTTCGAGCGGGGCGGTGAACTCGTCACCCTCGAGGAGATGAAAAAGCAGGCCATCGAGATCGCCTACGACCGCTTCGAAGGCAACGTCGACAAGGCGGCCGTCGAACTCGGCATTGGCCGGGCAACGATGTACCGGCTGCTGAAGAAGTACGGCATTACTGGTGAGTAGGTGGGTGGGGCGCTCGCCCTGTCTCTCGGGATTGAACCTCCGCTGTGGTTGGGTAGGATGCTCGCAGAGTTTGCTGTAGCTTGGCCAGCGTTCTGGATCTGGTAACTCTGCTCTGCTCTCTGTGCGCCGACTCGTTTGCTCGCTCTGTCTCATTCTTCTTGTCACGTCTAGTCTGGCTGCGCAGGATGCGGACTCAGTGGCAGTCAAAGCCGAGATGCCTGATCCCTGTACGATGCTCGGCGAAGAGCAGCTCCGCGCTCATCTTCCGATTGAGCCGGCAGACGAGATCACGGCAGAGCTGAGTGGCGTGGGACGTGAACAAGACTGCTCGCGAGCGTGCAACTGGACGTGGGGATTCGGCCGGCTGGTACTGCACATCGAGCACAAGCCGGACGACCGTGCGATGTGGGCAACGCTTGAAGTGGCAAACCGGATCAACGCGGGCAATGCTGAGCCGGTGAGAGTCGATGGCACGCCCTCGGCCTACGAGCCGGCCCGGAACCGCCTGACCTGGTTCAAAGGCGAACGCTGGCTGTACACGCTCACGTACTTCGGCTCCACGCGGGAAGATCAGCTGCCGGCAATGCCCCTAATCGCCTTGGCTGAGAGCGCAACGCCCAGTTAACCCCACCACCTGTAAGACCCAACTCCACCTGCAACTCGCTACCCGCCTGCCGGCCACGCGAGCGCAGCGAGCCCATGTCCCGCAACTCCGCCGGCCGCTTCCCGTTATCACAGCAAGTCACCCGGCTACACAGCCACCTTGCCACACAGCCACACAACACCTCCCGATGCGTCTCACTGATTACGAGAAGAAAGTCCAACGCGATATCGAATCCTGGCGTCAAGGAGAAGCCGGGCTAGTCCAGCAGGTGTTCAACTGGGCGATGAAGCCGGTCGATTGGGTGGTGGAGCAAGTGGTCCCGGAAAACGTCGTCGACCAGGCGAGCGATGCCGTCGCCGGCTTTCTGGCCACGCTGAACGATGCTTCGGAGTGGACCTTCGACGAGTCGAGCGTGGTCAAGAAAGCTCAGGACCGGGGGCTCAGCGTTGAAGCCATCGCCGATTTGCGCGACAAGCCCATCGAAGATCTCGACGCGCTCGCCAAAACGTACTTCACCGAGAACGCCGTACTGGCTGCCGTGGAAGGGGGCGGAACAGGTTTGGGCGGTGCCGCCTTGCTGATTGCCGACATCCCGTTGTTGTTCACGATCAACTTCCGGCTCATCCAGCAGATCGGAGCCTCGTACGGGTTCTCGCTGCGGACGCCTGAGTTCCGGCCGCTGTTGTTGGCGATTTTCAACGTGGCCGCCAGTAGCAGCAAGGACGCCAAGCACAACGCCATGCGCGAAATGAGCGTTGCCGCTGCGGCCTTTGCGCACGACATCGAATACCGCGGCCGGCGCTCGTCAGATACTTTCCGCGAGCAAAACCGGCACCTCCCACGCGAAATCGCCAAGAACCTCATCGGCCAAAAGCTCGGCCAGATGATCCCGATTGCCGGCGCAGCCATTGGAGCCGGCGTCAACTACTGGTTTACCACCGAGACGGCCGAAGCTGCGTTCATGCTGTTCCGTGCGCTCTACGTCGAACGGAAGGAAAGGCTGTAG
>JBCDHV010000029.1:0-15743 GCA_038749615.1 Bacteroidota bacterium | reverse complement strand
CACACTGCCGACGAACACGATCTGGCGAAGCGTCGTGCGGCCTTCTTCTGGCGTGACATCGAGCTTGAAGACGCTGGGCTCATCTTTGGGCTCTTCCTGATATGGCTGAATCGACAAGTCCTCGATACCAGGCCCACCGACAATGCCCACGAACCGCCCGGTTTCCTCGACCATCGTGTACGTGCCGGCTTCCGCGTCCCAGATGACCCCGGGCGTCATCAAGCCTGCTGGCCACATCAGCGCCAGATCGGGCCGAAAGGAGCCGTAAATCGTAATGGGACGCACGGCATCCACTTCCAACAGCATGACCACGCCCATTTCGTCGATGGGAGCAAACATGGTTTGCTTGACGGTGAAAGCCGCGTGCCGGTAGGTCAACGTGGTTGCTTCCGGACGCACGTTGATGTGCGACACCGCTTCCCGGCCATCCACCGTCAGCGGGTAGTTCTCGATCTGAAAGCTGAGATAGAAATCGCTGACGAGCCGGAGCGGGTACACCCACACCTCGCTCGGCCGGTCCTCGTAGCCAAACACAGCCGAGCGATGCCCAAGCACGTCGTAGAACGCCCCCGTCTCGACCATCCGGTCGAGTCCTAGCCCACTCTCAGGTCTCTCAAACTTGGGAATCCCCTGTGCCTGGAGGTTCGAGCAGAACAGGACTGCAAGTGCAGCAACCAGAGATGAGAAACGGACGAGTGACGGCATAGCAATGGGAAGAACAGGTTTTAGAAAAGCCCCGTCAAGCATGGCCTGACGGGGCTTTTGATATGAACGAGAGGGTCAGTCGCGACTGGGAGGTCTCCCAATACCACGCCTCACCCAATCATCAACTTAGTAACCCGGGGTTTGGACCAGGCTCGGGTTCGCGTCGATTTGCGACTGCGGCACCGGGAAGACCACGCGGAAGGGCTCACTGCCGGCTTCCTTGAAGGCCCACGGAGCAGTGAAGCCACCGATGCGAATGAGGTCTTGCCGGCGGCGGGCCTCATTCATCATCTCACGGCCGCGCTCGGCGAGGATGTAATCGCGAAGTGCTTCACGGGAGCCAAAGTCAGCCAACGCGATCGGCTCGGCCGGATCGAAGACGCGCTCGCGGATCGTGTTGATGAGGTCAATCGACTCCTGGTTCGGGCCGTTGAGCTCGTTGAGCGCTTCGGCCTTCATCAGCATGACGTCGCCAAGACGGAAGAACGCGTAGTCGTTCTCCGAACCGCCGTCGAACATACCCGGGTCCATTTCCCACTTGAGGACGCGGACGCCTTCACGCTCGTTGGCATTCTCGATGTCGCCAATCTCTTCCGTGAACACGAGGGGCAGGCCCTGGCGGTCCGTGAGCGCTTCACCGCTGGAGAAGCACTGGTTACCCACGCAGGAACCGTTCGGATCGGCAAACTGCTGCCCGATCAAGAACATGTTCTTTCGCTCGTCGGTGTCGCTGAACGAGTTGTAGTGCTCGGCCAGCGTCGTGAATCCGTTCCACGGCGTGTTCGGGTGCATGTTGTAGTGCAGTTGCCGCATGTTGAACGTGAGCGCAAGGTCACGGTCGACGTTGAGAAGCGGCACCACGAAGATGTTCTCGGGGGAGTTCTGGTTGTCGACAGCGAAGTTGTCGAAGTAGTTCTCCGAAAGCGTGTACACGCCCGAGTTCATGATGTCGTTGGCCATGTCAACGGTCTTTTGCCACATCGCTGTGCCACCGGAGAGGCCGCTAGCGGAGGGCTCAGCCGTGAAGACCTGAGCGTTCAGGTACATGTTGGCGAGGATCGCCTGTGCTGCACCTCGCGTGACGCGTCCGTACTCAGCCGGCGGCCGGGTAGCGGGCAGGTCCGGAATAGCCGCGAGCAGTTCCGACTCAACAAAGTCGAAGACTTCCTTGCGCGTATTCCGTGCCGGCGGGTTGTCTGGATCGACAGCCGGGTCCGTCACGATCGGGACGCCGCCGTAGAAGTCCATGAGCTGGTAGTAGTAGAAACCGCGAAGCATGCGGATTTCTGCGACCAGCGCTGGGTTCGGGGAGTCACCGAGGTTGGCCAACACCACGTTTGCACGGGCAACACCGGTGTAGGCGTCGTTCCATGCACCTTCCACGTTCGGGTGGAAGGCATCCCAGGAGTGTTGGTGCAAGGCACGCCACGAGCCGCCGTCACCCCAGTCGCCACCACGGGTGGGGACCATGATTTCGTCGGACGTGTGCTCGCTCATGTTGTGGTAGTTCCACAGCATGTCGCGGAGCTGAGAGTAAATCGGAGCGAGCGCAGAGAGAATCTCGCCGTCCGTGTTGTAGAAGTTATCCTGCGTGACTGCGCTAAACACCTCTTCGTCGAGATCCGTACAGCCTTGTACGGATAGGAGAAGCGGCACCACTAGCACGAGGCCAAGCAGTTTTGACGTTCTCGTCAGTTTCATGAGTGTGAGGGTTTCAAAGTTTGGATGGACTCACTGACCGGGGAAGGATCAGGGCACAACTGGGTGTGGGAATGTCCAGGCGAGCTCTATCCATTACTGGTACAGCGCTCGCCTGGTAAACAACTAATCGCCTAGAACCCAAGGCTAATGCCAGCCAGGAAGCGGCGCGGCCGTGGGTAGTTCGTGTAGTCGATGCCAAGCGATGGGACGGAGAGGGCCTGGTAGCCTTGGGCGCCGGTGCCGGCATCCGTGTTGACTTCCGGGTCGTATCCGTCGTAGCCAGTGATGACGAAAAGGTTCTGGCCCGTCACGTAGACGCGAGCCGTGCGGAGGCGCAGCTGCGGAACGTTGAACGTGTAGCCAACCGTCACGTTTTCGAGCCGGAGGAACGAGGCGTCCTGAATCCAGCGCGAGCTGTAGACCGGCGTGGCACTCAGACCGGAGCCATCAGACAGGGCGTCTTCGTAGAGGTTGATGTTCGTGTTGAAGTTGTTCAGCACGGAGTATTCGAGCGCCGTGTTGTTGAACACGTCACGGCCTTGCTCGCCTCGGGCGAAGAAGCTGAAGTCGATGTTTTTGTAGTTGATCCGGCCGTTGATACCGTACGAGAAGTCGGGCTGGGCATTGCCGATGATCACTCGCTCAGCGTCGCTGAGGCTGGTGGTCGTACCGCCATCTGCTGTACGGAAGAGGTTGTTGCCCTCGCCGTCAAAGCCTTCCCAGACCGGGCCGATGAACGTTCCGTAGGCTTCTCCTTCGAGGAGCACCTGGGCGTTCACGCCAGACTGACCAGCACCCGAGACACGACCCGTGAAGATCGACTCCCGGCCACCGAGGTCTTTGATTTCGTTCTGGTTGGCGTTGAAGTTGGCACCAAGCACGAACGTGAAGTCGCGGCGGTCAATGATGAAACCATCGACGGAGAACTCGATCCCGGTGTTCTGAATCGACCCGACGTTGTCGAGACGCGTCTGAACGACGGCAGGAGCCGGCACCTGGATCTCCAAGAGGAGGTCGTCCGTGTCCTTGATGTAGTACTCGAGCGCACCTTGAATCCGGCCGGCCCAGAGCGAGTAGTCGAGACCGACGTTGATCGTCGTGGTCTCTTCCCACTTGAGGTCGGGCGTGGCCAAGTTGTTCGGGGCGACACCGGTGACCTGCTCGTTGCCGATCACACCGATGAACTCTTGCGGGTTGTTCGGGTCAACAGCCGGCGCGAGCGTGGCCAGCGAGCGGTAGTTCCCAATCTCCTGGCTACCCACGATGCCGTATCCGACACGCAGTTTCAGGTCAGAGATCGTCGTCGAGTTGGCAAAGAGGTCGTCCGAGAGACGCCAGCCCAAGCTGACGGCCGGGAAGACGGCCCACTTGTTGTTGTCGCCGAAACGGGAGGAACCGTCACGCCGCAGCGATACCGTGGCGAGGTACTTGCCAAGGAAGTCGTAGTCGACGCGGCCGAAGAACGAGACCAGCTTGCTCGACTGCCGTTGCGAGAACGGGCGCTCGGCGAAGTTGGCACCGCCAGACAGGTTGTTGAAGCTCCAGGCATCCGTCACGAAGTCTTGCGCGAAGGCACCGAACTCTTCGAAGAGGAAGTCCTGGAAGGAGTAGCCACCCAGCACGTTGACCGTGTGGCCAGCCTGCAGGGAGCGGCCGTACCGCAGCGTGGTCTCGATCAGCGTCGAGCTCAGCTCGCGGTTCTTTTGTTCGGCACGGCCACCGGCTGCCTGGGCAATCGGAGAAGCGCGCGGTACAAACGTACGCCGGCTGCTCTGGGAGCGGTTGACCCCCACGTTCATGCGAGCTTCCAGACCTTCGATGATGTCGAACGCGGCAACGAGGTTACCCAGCGTACGCGTCGTTTTGGTGAAGTCCTCAATCTGCTCCGCCATGGCGACGGGGTTACGAATCCCCGGGTTGGGAAGCTCGAAGAACGTTCCGTCCGGGTTACGAACTGGGAACGTCGGGTTGAACTTGAAGACGTTCGTGAAAAGACCACCGGTGAAGCCACCCGTCTGCTGGTATGGCGTGTGGTTGTCTTCGATGAAGGCAGACGTCAGGTTCACGTCGAACCGAAGCCGGCCGTCGATGGCCTGGTGGCGGATGTTCGCACGGCCCGTAACGCGCTCAAGGCCTGAGTTGAGAATCAGGCCCTGGTCGTCCAGATAGCTGAGCGAGGCGCGGTACTGCGTCGCGTTCGTACCGCCAGCGAATGCCAAGTTGTGGCTCTGCGAGACGGCCTGGCGCGTGACTTCTTCCTGCCAGTCGGTATTGGCCGAGCCGAGGATGCTCGTGTCGAGCCCGAGGCGGCCGGCTTCCTGGCGGTACTGATCGCCCGTCAGGAGGTCTTGCTTCCGCGTGAGCGACGAGCTGGCGATGTAGGTGTCGTAATCGACCGTCACCTGGCCGGCGCGGCCAGACTTGGTGGTGATCAGAATCACCCCGTTGGCACCACGTGAGCCGTAAATGGCAGCAGCCGATGCATCCTTGAGGATGTCGATCGACTCGATGTCATTCGGGTTCAGCATGTTGAGCGGGTTCCGAGGGCCCGACGCCACTTCGAGGGCGGAACCACCGGGCGTGGTCGAGCTATTGTCGAGCGGCACGCCGTCGATCACGTAGAGCGGCTCGTTGGAGGCCGAGATGGATGTCCCTCCACGAATCCGGACCGTCACGGACGATCCCGGCTCACCGTTGTTCTGGATGACCTGAACACCGGCAACCCGCCCTTGGATCAGCTGGTCCGGCGAGGTCACCACCCCGACGTTTGCGTCCCGCACGTTCACCGACGACACGGCAGCCGTCACGTCGACCTTGCGTTGGACGCCGTATCCGACAACCACCACCTCTTCGAGCGCTTCGACATCTTCGTCGAGTGCAACGTTGATCGGGTCGGTGCCTTCAACAGCGACTTCTTGGGGGAGGTAGCCGACGTAGGAGAAGACGAGCACGTCGCCTTGATCAGCCTGAATGCTGTATGAACCGTCGAATGCGGTGATCGTACCGGTCTGTGTACCCTGGATCTGGATGTTCACTCCGGGGAGAGGAAACCCTGAAGCAGCATCGGTAACCGTACCCGTGACCTCTTGAGCGAGGGCGTATCCGGTTCCAAAGAGGCACAGCAGCGCGGACAGAAGGAGTCTTCTAGCCATGTTGCTCTGTGGTTGGGAGGTGGAATGTACACGGAGCCATCCGGTGGTGAAGGAGGCCGTGTGGTGTGGGGAATATGGGTGGTGTCGCAAGCTGTGGAAACGCTTACATCACACTAAAACAACAACACGAACCAGTAAATGTCAACCAAGTGCAGCCTCTGAGCGCCAAGAATGTAAACGATTACATTTGATCATCATCTTAGCCAGAGCATCAGCACAAATCACGCACGTCTTTCACACCTTCCACGCCGCACAGCACAGCTTCGGGCGTCGGTTTTTACCCCCTTCCCCACTTCTTGACGCACGTCAGCACGGCCATACGATAAGTTTGCGGCATTGGCCCTCGTTGATTCCTCCCTTCCTCCATGAGCCGGTCCCGCTGGTTGTTTGTGGACTTTCTGCGCTTTTCAGCCGTGGTGCTGATGGTCCAGGGGCACACGTTCGATGCCGTGCTGTCCGCCGTGGAGCGGGCTGCCCCGTGGTATCAGGTGCACTCGTTCTGGCATGGCTTCACGGCCCCGATGTTTCTCTTTGCATCGGGTATCGCCTTCGGGATTGCCACACTTCGGAAGTGGGAGAAGCATACCGCCTGGTCCACCGCCATCACGCGGCGCCTCCGCCGGTACGGCATGCTGATCCTGATCGGGTATTTCCTGCACTTGCCGTTCTTCTCGTACACCAAGCTGATGAACGAGGCCAGCTACAAGCACTGGCAGTCGTTCCTGGAATCGGATGCGCTGCAGCTCATTGGTTGGTGTCTGTTGATTTGCCAGGGCCTCGTGTTTCTGCTCAAGAAGCCCAACCGACTCGCCTGGGTGCTCTCGGGTCTTCTTGCCGGCGTCGTGCTCGTTTGCCCGCTACTCTGGACGATCCCTTTCGACGACACCCTTCCTCTGGCCGTGGCGTCCTACCTGAACGGGCAGACTGGGTCGACCTTTCCGATTTTCCCGTGGAGTGGCTACCTCTTCGCCGGCGTGCTGACAGCGATCTGGCTTCAGCCGGCCACGAGCCGCGCGGTGTCTACGGCACGCCTGGGACAGGTCGCCCTGGTTGGCGTCTTTCTTCTGGTGACCTCGCTCGGTCTTACCCTGATCGATGCGACTGGCGCTGTGTACGGCTTCGATGTGGGCTGGCGGCCAAACCCGCTCGTTTTCGCTATGAGGCTGGGAACGATTCTGAGTTTCCTCGGGGTGTTGTACGCCATCGAACGGGTCATCGTGTACCGCCAGAAACGAAGCGCACCCAGCGAGGGGCGGGCTGTAGCCGCCGTACAACTCATGGCTTCAGAGACGCTCTCGATCTACGTTGCTCACCTCATGGTGCTGTACGGCTCGGTCCTAAACCTGGGCCTCATCTCGAGTGTCGGCCGGACGCTGCCCATTTGGGCATCGATCCTGATCTTTCTGATCCTCTTCGCCGGGATGTACGGCTTCGCGTGGGCGTGGAGCTACGTCAAGCGCGACCGAATAGCCTGGCTACGTTTCGCTCAGGTAGCTTCGGTGCTCCTGTTCGGCTATTTCTTCTTTACCAACCCGTTCTAGCCCTATCGGAACTCGGTTGAGTAGTTTGGTGGGCGTTCGACGGAAAGAGTTGAAACCTATCCCAGAGGAAACATTACCGGACGCGCGTGGGGAAACGGGGGCGGACTGTGGAGGTGCGGCGGTAGGCTGGGCGGGTGCCGATGCGGCGCATGCCGTGGCCTGATGGGCTTTCAGGTGGTAAGTCGGGCTCTTGACCGCCGGGGCCGTCGCTCGGTGGATCCATCGACGACGAATCCGAGTCGCGATTGGTCACATAGTGCCAGATGGCGTATCCCACCAAGATGGGCCCGAAAGCCACAATCAGCACGAGTATTGGGTGGATGAATCCCATCGTGTAGCCCCTTCCTCTGCGGGTACGTGGAGACGTAACGTGACCCGCGTTAACAATGATAAGCAAAGTAGCGGCTGATGCCGCAGAGAATTTCTAAGAGGGCATGAAGGAAAGGTTTCCGCAGTTTTGCTCTTTCCTTGCACTCCAGGGAATCAAATTCTCGCCGGCCCGTGTCTGAGCGAGCGCAACCTATAACCGAGCTAGATCCAGGCATATGCCCCAGTACGACGTTGCCCTCGTGGGCGCAGGACACAACGGCCTCGTAGCAGCCGGCTACTTGGCGAAAGCCGGCTACCGAGTCGCCGTCTTTGAACGCCGGCCCATCGTCGGCGGTGCGGTCTCGACCACCGAGATTGTACCTGGGTACAAATTCGACCTCGGCGGCAGCGCGCACATCTTGATTCGGACCACACCTATTGTCCAGGAGCTGGCCTTGGAATCGTACGGGCTCGAATACTTGGAACTCGATCCGCTCTTCTTTGCGCCCTTCCCAGACGGGGACGCGGTGTTTTTCTACCGTGATCTCGACCGGACGTGCCAGCACCTCGAATCCAAATTCCCTGGCGAGGGCGAGGCGTATCGCCGATTCGTCAACGAGTGGATGCCGTTCTCAGAGTCGGTTCGCTCGGCGTTTCTGGCCACACCTAACCCGCTTGATCTCGGCCGCTCGATGGCGTTCAAACCGATGGGCCTCCCCTGGGACGACGCGCTGCCTCACATTTTGAGGCCCTATGGTGAAGTCGTCAACTCGTATTTCCGCGAAGAGAAAGTCCGCGCTCCGATTGCCTGGATGGCCGCCCAGTCCGGCCCCCCTCCCACCGAGCCGATGAGCGGTCCCTTCGCGCTCTGGCATCCACTCTATCACGTAGGCGGCGTGGCTCGGCCGAGAGGCGGCTCCGGCATGCTGACGCAGGCCCTCCGAAACATGATCGAGGATCACGGCGGAACGGTTTTCACCGATAGCCCCGTCGAGGAAATTTTAGTCGAGCGTGGACACGCCGCCGGCGTCCGAGTCCACGGCCAGCCGGTCACAGCCCGAGCCGTCATTGCCGCCTCGCATGTGTTCGAAACCTACGGGAAGCTCCTTCCCGAGGCGCACCGCCCGAAAGGCTACCGCGACATGCGCATCGGCAACGGCTTCGGAGCCATTCTGCGTCTGGCGCTCGACGCCCCCATCGAATACACGGCCTATCCCGGTCCCGAGGCTCGGATTGCACTCCAGCTCGTTTGCCCGAGTGTGCACGACATCAACCGAGCGTACGGTCAGTATCTCGGCGGCCATCCCTCCACCGATCCACCCATCGTGGCGATGACGTTTTCTGCCGTGGACGATACCATCGCGCCGGCCGGCGGTGAAGTGCTCTGGCTCTGGGCGCAGTACTTCCCGTACGAACTGGCCGACGGGCACTGGGACGACATCGAAGATCGCGTCGCTGATCACATCATCGACACGTTCGAGAAGTATGCACCGGGTACGCGAGACAAAATCGTCGGCCAGCTCTTTCAGCATCCGCTTTGGCTCGAACGCAACCTCGGGCTCTTCAAGGGCAACGTGATGCACCTCGAAATGAGCATCGACCAGATGTTTGCCATGCGCCCGATGCTAGGCCACGCCGAATACCGTTCCCACCTTCCGGGCCTGTACCTCACCGGTGCCAGCACACATCCTGGCGGCGGCATCATGGGCGCCTCAGGCCGGAATGCCGCCGGTGTGCTGCTGCGGGATCTGGACAAGCGGCGGGTGTAGACCCGTTCGGGATGAGCGCTGGAGCGCGCATTCGCTTGGGAATCTTGCCGGCCCTCAGGGTGATGACCCATTCGCGGGTCGCCTGGTCGGCCGCATTTGCGTGGGGCGTTGGTGGCGCTCAGGGTGAAGACCCGTTCGGGAAACGCGCCGGAGTGCGCATTCGCTTGGGGATCTCGCCGGCCCTCAGGGTGAAGACCCGTTCGGGATGAGCGCTGGAGTGCGCGTTCGCTTGGGCATCTCGCCGGCCCTCAGGGTGAGGACCGCTGCGCGGTGAAGGGTATCCTGTTCGGACGTAAGCGAGCGCGAAGCGGATGGGCAACCGGCTGGAAATGATGTTCATCTCAGCACCCAACTCCAGGACCGTCATCACCGCAACGCGGTCTTCACCCCGAGCGCCCTAAGCGATCTACACGAAGTGGCCTGCAAACTCCGTCGCGAGTGGGTCTTCACCCCGAGCGCCTGGATCGCCCCATGCAAGTGCAGCTAACTCTGCCAGCCGCGAGCGGGTCTTCACCCCGAGCGCCCTAAACCGTCCACACGAAGTGGCCTGCTAATCCCGACGCGAGCGGGTCTTCACCCCGAGCGCCACAAACCATCCACACGAAGTGGCCTGCCAAGCCTGACGCGAGCGGGTCAACCACACCCCCTCAGATCCGGTAATCCCGCACGACCTTCGTCGTCCAGCCATCCTTCGTGGTGAACACGTTCATTGAGCCGCAGTATCGGCAGCAGCGTTGCTCCGTGCCATAGCGGTCGATTTTCTTCTTCGTGCTGGCCGCGTACCGGCGACACGTCTTGCAATAGTACCGCCCAGCCTTCTCGTCGAGGTCAAGGAGCGGCCGAGGAAGTTTTTCGAGGTCGCTGTAGTAGTCGCACACGTCGGTGAGGACGCACGACGTGCACTTTGGCTTGCGCGCGGTGCAGGTGTACCGGCCATGCAGGATAAAGAGGTGATGCGCCTCGCCCCAGTGCTCACGTGGAATCAGTGCTTTGGCTTGCTTCTCGACGGCCAACGGCGTCGGCGCGTCTTTGGCGATGCCGATGCGGTTAGTCACACGAAACACGTGGGTGTCGACGGCAAAGGCCTGGATGTCGAACGCCACCGACGCGACTACCTGCGCCGTCTTCCGGCCGACGCCCGGGAGCTTGACGAGATCGTCCATCGACGCCGGCACCTCGGATCCGAAGTCCTCGACGAGCATCGTCCCCAACCCTGACAAGTGCTTCGATTTGTTGTTGGGATAGGAAATCGACTTGATGAGCGGAAAGATCTTCTCTGGCGTCGCCTCGTGGAGGGCTTGAGGCGTCGGGAAGGCCTCGAACAGGTCGGGCGTGACGATGTTGACCCGCGCATCGGTGCACTGCGCCGAGAGCACGACGGCTACGAGCAACTCGAACGGATTGCGGTACGCCAGCTCCGTCTCGGGCGCGGGGATGGCCTCACGGAGTCGGTTTAGAACGACGGCGGCGCGTTCCTTTCGGGTCAGTCGAGGAGTTTCGGGGAGTGTGGGGGCTTCGAGAACAGCGTGGCCCATTGGAAGTGGCGTGTCGGGTTGCGGATTTCAGATTGGGCTTGGGGCAGGCAAATCGAATCAGAAATCGGCGAGCGGAATTCCGCATCACTCGAAGTGTGAGCGAGGATCGGTATGTTCCGGTATGCGCCTCCTCTTCCTACTCGCCATCGCCCTGCCCGTTGCCGGCCAACCGGCACTTTCTGACGGTGCACGCGCCTACCTCGTCACCATGACGCCCGGCGACGCGCTGTACTCGGCCTGGGGCCACACCGGCATCCGCATCCAAGACGAGATTGCCGGCATCGACGTCGTCTACAACTTCGGCACGTTCGATTTCCGGACCCCGAACTTCTACACGAAGTTCGTCCGTGGCCAACTCGACTACGAGCTGTCTCGTGCCGCCTACGCCCGCGTCGTTCGGGCCTACGCCTACGAAGAACGAGGCCTCTCGCTGCAACGCCTCAACCTGAGCCCGACGCAAGTTCAGCAGCTGTTCACCCTGCTCGAAGTCAACTTCCAGCCCGAAAACCGGGCCTACCGCTACAGTTTCCTGTTCGACAACTGCGCGACCCGCCCCCGCGATGCCATCGAAGCCGTCACCGGCGACACGCTTCAAACGGAAGACACGCCACCCACGTCGTTCCGGTCGTTGCTGCACCAGTACCTCGATCCTTACCCCTGGGCCGCGTTCGGCATCGACCTCGCACTCGGCCGGCCGGTAGACCGCATCGCCACGCCACGTGAGCGGCTCTTCCTTCCCTACGAACTCCGCGATGCTGTGGCGTCGGCGCGGCTGCCCAATCAGCCCCTTGCTGAACCAGAGCAGGTCGTCATCCCGCCCCCCGAGCCCGAGGAAGCCGGCTTCGTCCCCACTCCCCTGCTCGCGTGGACGCTGCTGCTGGCCGCCGGCATCGCCTTCGCGTTCTTCGCCGGCCCGAGACTCAACCTGGCCTTCGACGCCGTCCTGTTTACCCTAGCCGGCTTCGGCGGCCTGCTTTTGCTGTTCCTCTGGTTCGGCACCGAACACGGCGTGACCGAGCAAAACTGGAACGCAATCTGGCTATTGCCGGCTCACCTCATCGCCCTTCCGTTGACCTCTGGATCGCGCAAGGACGCAGCCGGCAGCCGTGTCTACTGGATGCTCTCCGCCGGCCTCGCCGGCTTGGCTGTGCTCTGGGCGCTTTCCGGTTGGGGACCGCAAGTACTTCCGATGAGTGGTGCGCCCTTGATGATGCTCCTGGCGTTCCGCTCAGGCCGACGAGCCGCGGTGCAGTCTGAGCCGGTTTCTGCGCCGGAGACGACGTAGGGTCTCGTTTTAAGAACGAATCACTCAATGTCCAAGGGAAACCGTGGTTTTGATCTCGTGCGGCGGATCACGAGGCCTGGAAGGAGCAACATGCCGCCGAGTGTGCACGAGAACCTCACGTCCGCGGTCAGCACGAGCATGAGGACTAACATGACCGGCCCCGACCAAGCGAGCACGGTACCCAATGTGTAGAGGTTGCTCCTCGTCTCCCCGTAAAGCTCTGCGTGGACTCGAGCAGCGACAGCGTCGTCTGCACCTTCCATGATCGCTCGGAGCGCGTCGCCGGCTTGCTCGGCCTGCACTTCCGAAACCGTCAGATGAACGGTATTCTCCGTATCGCCGGCTTCCTCCTCCGTCAGCTCGTTCACCCATGCGTCGAGCCCTGCCTCCGAGAGGATTTCGGAAAGCGTGAACGCGTCCCAGATTCGGTCAGGCGGATATGCCTTTACGAGCACACGGCGTTCAGCTTCCATTGCCCATGTAGTTCGGTTATGCAGGTGGTGACAGCCGGGAGACACGGAACGGAAGACACGAACGGAAGACAGTGTGTGGTTTCCCTGCTCCCGACCTGCAGCGTGTCGGATCTACATCAAGGTAGCATCTAGCGGTTAAACTTTTCCGTCATCTACATGCTGACGGACTGCCCTTTGATACCGACAGATCCAACAAGGCCCCTACCAAAGTTGCGAGATCCTCTGCCCCTCAGTCAATCAGCGATCTTTCTAGCGTTGCGCTAACGCAAGGACGCGCTTGATCACCGCCGCCGTTTCAGCCGGCGCCTCGTGCGGGCTGATGTGGCCTCCAGGAACCCGGACCGTTTCGATTCCGGGGGGTGTCCCCACGTAGTCTTGCTCCCCCACGACGGCAATGGCCGGAGCAGTCAACCCAGCTATCAGGTGTGCCGCGTCTTCTGCGTTGAGAATGACGGCATCAATCACGCGAGCAAGCTCCTTGGCCGGCCTCCCTGCAAGGCGGTCTTGCATCTCTGTGAGCAGTTCTGGCCGAGCGTTGAGCGTGCCCTCGGTGTAGAGCGCACGGGCAGCCTGTTTGGCGTAGAACCGTTGGAACACCGTGAGCTGCTTCTGAAACTGAAAGCCGAGCCGGCTACGTCCCGTCGTGGCCTTGAACGGCATGTTGAACAAGCCGAGCGCACTGAACCGCTCGGGCCTGGCGTGTGCGGCTCTCAGCGCCGTCATGCTGCCCCACGACTGCCCAATGGCGACGCAGGAGTGCACGTCGAACGCATCCAGCATGTGGATGAGTATGTCCGCACATTCATCGAGCGTCCAGTCTCGCCCCACGTTCGAGCTACGCCCGTGAGCCGGCATGTCGATGTAGACGTGCCGGCATCCCGTGAGATCGGGGCCAACATCCGCCCACAGGGTTCGGGCGAGAAGGACGCCGTGCATGAACACCACGGGTTCGCCTTGGTGGTCGCCTTCCGTGCGCACGGCAATCTGGCCAAGTTGAGTCGGTATCGTGTGTTCTGGCATGGCGTGCGATAGTTCAACCTGCATCTCAGAACGGGATGCACCACGAACGGAGCAGGTCCAAGAAAGGGCCGGCGAATCCCGCCGCTGGGGCGTGCCGGCAGTGCGTCACTTGTGTGCTTCTTGCCGGCGCTTGAGGAACGCCAAACCGCAGCGTGCCAAGCCATCCATGCCGATTTCTACGACGGCGGCACCGATCATCGGTGGATGTTGAAGGAGCGGGCGTTTCCTGTGGACGTTCCTGCCGTTCGGGCATATCGACCGAAGTAGTTGGCTCTCACCTCTCGCCTAGCACTCAAGACTTCTTCAGTCTGGTTTGCTCACGTCCGCTTACGGAACGTTGGGTGCCTGCCATCTGGAAGCGTTGGGAACGAGCTTGGGACGGCCACCAACCGCACTATCCCTTCTGCACGAACGCCTTCAACTCCTCCCACTTCTCCTCTGTTGCCAATGCCGCCTGCTTCGGCCAGCTTACCGGATTTGCGATGCGGTAGCGGGAGCCGGCTTCGTCAAGAATACGCTCGATGGCTTCCACGGACGTCTCGGCGAGTTGGGCAAACGTGGCGATGCCGGCTGCCTGAAGCAAGCCAGCGATCTTCGGCCCGATACCGGTAATCTTCCGCAGGTCGTCGGCAGCCAGCTTCGGCTTGGATTTCTTCGCAGCCGGCTTGCGCTTGGGCTTCTTCGAGGCCTTCGCTGGCGAGGCTGTGGAGCGCGTTAGGACCGTCAGGGCATCGAGGTACCAGCCAGATCGGCCGCTGAAGCCCGAGATTTCTTGACCCTCGGTGACAAACACCTCGTAGGGTGAACCGCCCGGACCGCCCAACGGTGCGGAGTAGCGCCGGTGCGTATGAAACTGCACGAGGTCAACGTACCAGCCGGCACGCCCGCTGACGCCCGTAACGTGCTCGTCGTCTTCCAACGCAAACGTGTGCGGCGTGCCGCCCTGAGCACCGAGGCGGCCGGTGGTGTGGTGCTGACCGTCTAGATCGCGGTACTGGAGTTCGATGGCGTGGACGAACTGGCCGGTGTAAACCGTGATAGCAGTTAGCCGGCAGCCCGGAGGTACAGTGATCGCGTCGCGTGCATCGCCGCCGCCGCCGCCGACGGTGTGGAGAGAGGAGTATTCGTTCATCGATTTGCTCGGGGAATTGGAGAGGAGGTGATGGAAAGCGCCGTACGGCCCCGTCGCCGGCTGGATCCCTGCGCCGCCGCGAGGTGGGCTCTGTTTGGAGAGAGTTTACCGGAGGGCTGTAATGGCGATTACTTCGCGATGCGTGCCCGTTTTCAAGGCGACGAAGTAGTGGCCGGCAGGCCAGCCGCTCGTATCGAGCGTCGTGCTTCGGGTAAACGTTCCGGAGCGGACCAGCCGGCCGAGGAGATCGTAGACCTCGAACTCTGTCGGCTGCCGGTCTGTGCCAGCCTCTACGGTAAGCCGGCCTGAGGTCGGGTTGGGAAACGCACGGGGCCGAATCGACTCCGGCGTGCCGTGCTCGCTCGAAATCGGCTGCGGAAAACTCAGGCGCGTCTGCAAACCCGGCGCGACGGAAAAGCGAAGCGTCCGGTCGGAGGCCTCGTACTGAAGGTCAGGAGCGTTTTGTACGGCCGAGGGCGCCGGCACGTCGTGTACCACCAGCGTCGCCTCAGCTTGAGCGCGGATGGAGAGTTCAGATGCACCTACCCGCTCGATGAGCACGTTGAGCGCCTCGTCCGTCCCGCCAACGCTGACGACGGGACGGTCCAGCCGGCGTATCGACTGACCTCCGACGAGCGCGATGAGCTGCCAATCCTCCCCTGCTCTTCGCACAACGGCCTGTCTCGCCTCAGCCGTCCATCCACCAATGACGTTGGTAGCCGCAGAATTGAACACTAGGTCGGTCCCAACTTCAAACCAGCCTTGCTCCACGTTCACTTGAGCGCTTCGGCCAGGAACGCGAGGGACATACACAGACCCAAACGCCGCTTCGGCCTGCCGTGCGGTCACCAGTTCTGTCACGGTGTAGGGCCCTGCCTGAGCAAACGCGGTCTCTCGCGTCGCTTGCCGGGACTGGAGCCGGCCCGATCCGTCCACCTCGTTCAGGCCAACCTCCAGCCCTACTTCGCCTGCCGCGTACACCGCAACCTGATTGGCCGCATCGAGCCTCATGGTGCCGGCGGATTCCTCACCATTTCCATGCGCTTGCAGCGTAAACACCGCTCCCCCCGCTTCTGAGGATGTCACATTGTCTCGGACAACGAGATAGGCCGACTGGGTGT
>JBCDHV010000028.1:0-15970 GCA_038749615.1 Bacteroidota bacterium | reverse complement strand
GATGTTGCAGTTTTGGTAGATCTCGACCAACGCGGCTCCTTTGTGCGCGTGCGCCCGGCGAAACATCTGCCCCATGTGCTTCGGGTCCCGGTCCATCGTCCGCGCCACGAAGCTCGCGTCCGACCCAAGGGCGACGGCCACGGGATTGAACGGGTGATCGATGCTGCCGTACGGGGTGCTCTTGGTCACCTTGCCGGCTTCTGAGGTCGGGCTGTACTGTCCTTTCGTGAGCCCGTAGATCTGGTTGTTGAACAGCAGCATCTGGACGTTCACGTTCCGGCGCAGGATGTGAATCAGGTGGTTGCCGCCAATCGACAACGCATCGCCGTCACCGGTAACCATCCACACGTCGAGGTCCGGTCGGGCCGACTTCAGGCCGGTCACGATCGTCGGTGCGCGCCCGTGAATCGAGTGCATCCCGTACGTGTTCATGTAGTACGGGAAACGGCTGGAGCAGCCAATTCCGCTGATGAACACGAGGTTCTCCTTTGGAATACCGAGGTCCGGAATCGTGCGCTGCACCTGGGCCAGAATGGCATAATCGCCGCAACCAGGACACCAGCGGACGTCCTGATCGGTTTGGAGTTCTTTGCGGGACAGCGCGGGCGCGCCATCGCCCCCCGCACCTCGGCGCAACCCCGGCGGCCGGCGGCTAGGGCGCGCACCGGGAGGGCCGGCCGGCCGTCTGGGTGCAGACGGCTTGTCACCAGGCAACGTAGCGCGCTGGGTGGAGGGCGGCCCCGCAGGCTTCGCCTTGGGCAAAGCGGACGAGGGCGGAAGTTTCGGCTTACGAGTGTCGTCGGCCATAAGGGATACGTATCAGGAAGACGTGCTTCCTAGGATGTCGCGTACGCGTGTTTCGATTTCGGTAGCCCGGAACGGGAGGCCCTGGACTTTTGACAGGCTCTGGAAGGGAAGGAGGTACCGGTCTCGCAGAACGCGGACCAGTTGGCCGTTGTTCAACTCGGGTACGATCAGGGTCTCGAAGCGCTCGAAAATAGGGCCGAGGTCGGCCGGCAGCGGCATGAGGTGGCGCAAGTGAATGGCCCCGGCCTTGATGCCGGCTCCGCGCAACCGCCCGATGCCCAATTCAATCGCTCCCTTTGTCGATCCCCAACCCACCAGCAATACGTCTCCTTCCTGATCGCCGTAGACCGGCGTCGGCGGAATGTCCTGCGTCATGCGTTCGACCTTCTCCGCGCGGAGCTTGGTCATGAACTCGTGGTTGGCCGGGTCATAGGAGACGTTCCCGGTCTCGTGCTGCTTCTCCAGCCCACCGAGGCGGTGTTCGAGCCCTTTCGTCCCCGGCTTGGCCCACGGACGGGCAAGCGTCTCTTCGTCCCGCGTATACGGCAGGAAGATGTCTTCCCCCTCGTCGCTCTTCCGGTTGGTCTCTGTCGCGTACGTCACCTCGATCGGGGCGAGCGTGTCGAGATCCGGGATGGGCCACGGCTCGGAACCGTTGGCGATGTACCCGTCGGAAAGCAGGAGGACCGGCGTCATGTACTTGAGTGCCAGCCGGCAAGCCTCGTATGCGGCTTCGAAGCTATCGCCTGGGCCGCTTGCAGCGACAACGCCCATCGGGGCGTCGCCGTTGCGGCCGTAGAGCGCTTGGAGCAGGTCGGATTGCTCGGTTTTTGTCGGCATGCCGGTGCTTGGGCCGGCACGCTGGACGTTGACGACCACCAGAGGCAACTCGGTCATGATGGCCAAGCCGATTGCCTCGGTCTTGAGCGCCAATCCGGGACCGCTCGTCCCACACACCCCGAGCGCCCCGCCAAAGCACGCACCGATAGCGGCTCCGACGCCAGCGATTTCGTCTTCGGCCTGGACGGTCCGCACGCCGAAGTGCTTCAGCCGGCTCAGTTCGTGCAGCAGGTCGGACGCCGGCGTGATCGGGTAGGACCCGTAGAACAACTCGACGCCGCTGCGCTGGGAGGCAGCCACCAACCCGTACGAAAGCGCCTGAAGCCCACGAATCGACCGGTAGGTGCCCGGCGCGAGTTTAGCCGGCCCCACTTCGTAACGAAACGCGAAGTCTTCGACGGTCTCGCCGTAGTGCAGGCCTTTGTTCAGCACCTTCAGGTTGGCCTCCAGAATGTCCGGCTTCTTGCCAAACTTCTGCCGCATCCAATTCTCGACCGGCTCGATGGGCCGCGAATACAGCCACAGCGCCAGACCGAGAGCGAACATGTTCTTCGAACGGTCGATTTCCTTCGTGTTGAGCGGGCTATCCTTCAACGCTTCCCGCGTCAACCCAGTCAACGGCACCTTGACGATCTTATACCCGTCGAGCGACCCATCTTCGAGGGGGTTCGACTCATACTTGGCTAGCGTCAGGTCGCGCTTCTCGAAGTTGTCGGTGTTGACGATGATCGTGCCGCGCGGCAACACGCGGTGCAGATTCACCTTGAGCGCAGCGGCATTCATCGCGACGAGGACGTCGACTTCATCGCCCGGCGTGCGGATGTCAACGCTACCGAAATGCAATTGGAAGGCACTGACGCCGTACGTCGTGCCGGCGGGGGCACGGATCTCGGCGGGAAAGTCCGGTAGCGTCGCGAGGTCATTGTACGCGAACGCCGACGCCATCGTGAATTGCGATCCTGTGATCTGCATCCCGTCGCCCGAGTCACCGGCGAAAAGGATGGTCACATCATCGACTTGGCGCGTCGGCTTTGTGCCTTGAACAAGGGGTTGTTCCATCGAGGGCAGGTTCGGCCTGTGGCTACGATCTGTGAACTCCCAACGCTCTGCATCAGGAGATCGGTGTCAGCATCTCTCCCCATCAGAGTCTCTTCAGGGTCTCTTTGCCAGAGTCCCAATACCTGAGTCTGTGGGCGAATATTCCAGGGGGCAGGCCGGAAAGGAGTGCGCGTGGGGTCGGCGCATGTACGAGAAGGGGAGTAAGGTTGATCCACGAGCGCAGGCTACGTTCCGCGTTCATGCGGATTTTCGATAGCACGTCAAAAATCGCCGGCGGTCCCCACAGCGCGCGTCTCGACCTGCCGGCCCAGCGTCCGCTTGACGAGCCCCGACAGCACCTTGCCGGCTCCGACTTCGACGAACGATGTAGCTCCGTCGGCCTGCATCCGCTCCAGCGTCTGCGCCCAGCGTACCGGCGCGGTGAGTTGCTGGAGCAGGGCCGCACGGATCGTATCGGGATCGGTGGTAGGCTCCGCGGTGACGTTGAGATAGACGGGGCAGCGTGGTTCCTGGATAGGCAGCTTTTCGAGGGCCGCCGCCAAACCTGTTCGGGCCGACTCCATCAGTGGCGAGTGAAACGCCCCGCTCACATCGAGCGCAATCACGCGCCGAGCACCCGCTTCTGATGCGGCCTCCATCGCTGCTTCGACCGCTGCAACGTCTCCCGAAATCACGATCTGGCCTGGCGAGTTGTAGTTGGCCGGCTGCACAACGAGCGGGCTCAGTCGCTCTGATACCTCGGCGCACACGCGGTCGACCGCCGCGTCGTCGAGGTTGAGAATTGCGGCCATCGTACCGGGGCGCTCGCTGCCGGCTTCGGCCATGTAGCGCCCCCGTTGGCGCACGACCCGCAGACCGTCTTCGAAGGCGATGGCACCCGCTGCTGCCAAGGCA
Organism: Bacteroidota bacterium; assembly: GCA_038749615.1. GTDB lineage: Bacteria > Bacteroidota > Rhodothermia > Rhodothermales > DATKEJ01 > JBCDHV01. The sequence goes on along the minus strand of JBCDHV010000028.1, from coordinate 12,370 downwards.
CTGTATTCGCCGAGGCTGTGCCCTGCTGTCATGGCCGGCTGAACGCCTTGAGCTTCGAGCACCGCAAAGGCGGCGAGGCTGTGCACATACAGAGCCGGCTGTGTCACGTCGGTCTGGCGCAGCGCTGCCGCTTCGACTTCAGGGTCGTGCCCTTGCCCGAACATGACCCGTGTCAGTCCGATCTCTACCGCTGCGTCCGCGGCTTCAAACCGGGCGCGGGCCTCGGGAAACCGTTCGTACAAATCGGCCCCCATGCCAACGAATTGCGAGCCTTGACCGGGAAAGAGATAGGCGGTCATGTAGTTGGGTGGTTGTTGGTTGGGCCACTCAGATGGGCTAGTAGGCCCAGGTGAGGTAAGCGGCACCGGCTGTGAACCCGCCTCCGAAAGCAGCGAGGACGAGCTTGTCGCCGAGGTTGAGTTGATCTTCGTAGTCGTAGAGACAGAGCGGGATGGTGGCCGCCGTGGTGTTGCCGTACCGGGAGATGTTGACCATCACTTTCTCATCACCGACGCCCATGCGGCGGGCCGTGGCGGCAATGATGCGCAGGTTAGCCTGGTGCGGGACGAGGTACCGAATGTCATCGCCTGTGAGACCGTTGCGGTCCATGACGCTTACCACGGCATCGGCCATGCCGGCAACGGCGGCTTTGAACACGGTCCGGCCATCTTGCCGGGCAAAGTGCAAGCGAGCATCGACCGTCTCATGCGTCGCTGGGCGCAGGCTTCCGCCAGCCGGCATGCACAACGCATCGGCCGATGAGCCATCGACAAACTCGACGCTATCGACCAACCCGTGCGTGTCGCTAGGCTCCAGCAGCACAGCACCGGCGGCGTCACCGAACAGGATGCACGTGTTGCGATCCGTGTAGTCGATGATGCGGCTCATCGTGTCCGCGCCAATCACGAGCACGCGCTGATGCCGGCCCGATTCAATGAACTGTGCACCCGTTGTGAGGGCGTAGAGGAAGCCGCTGCAGGCGGCTGAGACATCGAAGCCCCAGGCCTTCGAGGCGCCCAGGTTGGCTTGCACGAGACACGCCGTGGCGGGAAACACCATGTCTGGAGTGACCGTCGCCACGATGATCAGATCGATCTCTTCCGGGCTGACGCCGCGTTTGCTGAGGGCCTCTCGGGCGGCCTCGGTGGCCATGAACGCCGTCGCCTTGTCGGGGTCTTTCAGGATGCGGCGCTCGATGATGCCGGTCCGGGTGCGGATCCACTCATCGTTCGTGTCCACCATGCCTTCGAGTTCCTGATTCGTCAGGCGGTAGTCCGGCAAATAATGGCCGACGGCTGTAATCGCGGCTCGGGGCATGCAGATGAATCGTTGGGTGGTGGGACGATGGAGTGGGGAAGCTACGCACGCCGCGCGTCAACCACGAACCCCTCACGCCAGCGAGGCTGCGATTCGGTTGGCCACGTCGTGCTCGACGAGTTCGCCGGCGCGGAGGATCATCTGCGTGATGGCAGCAGCCGTAGACCCACCGTGGCCAATGATGACATTGCCGTTGACGCCCAGGAGTGGCACGCCTCCCATGGTCTCGTAGTCGAAGCGACGAGCCACGCCGGCTAACACGGATTTGACGACGCGCCGCTGGGCCTCATCGAGGTCTTGCGCCTTCATCTCGGCAGCCAGAAAATGGCCCAGCACATCGGCGATGCTTTCGCCCAACTTGAGCATCACGTTCCCGACGAAACCGTCGCAGATCACCACGTCGGCCCCATGCTTGAGGAGGTCGCGGCCTTCGATATTGCCGATGAAATTGATCGATGTGGCCTCAGAGAGGAGTTCGAAGGCGGCCTTCGTCGCCTCGTCGCCTTTGCCCGGTTCCTCGCCGACGTTCATCAGCGCGACGCTCGGGTTGGTGCGTTTCAGGACCCGCTCGGCGTAGACCGAGCCCATGTGAGCGAATTGCGCAAGATGCTCCGCCTTGCAGTCGACGTTGGCCCCTACGTCCAAGACCGTGCAGAAGCTGTCGACGGTGGGGTAATACCCAGCGATGGTCGGGCGGGAAACGCCGGCAATGCGGCCTAGCGTGAAGAGCGAGGCGGCCATGACCGCACCGGTGTTGCCGGCGCTCGCAAACGCCTCAGCCTGCCCAGACCGGACGAGGCCAAGCCCAACATGAATCGAGGAATCCCGCTTCGACTTGACGGCTGAAGCCGGCGATTCGTCCATGCCGATCACCTCGCTCGCCGGGGCGACCTCGATGTGCTCCATCCCTGCCGGGATCAACGGCTCCACCTCTACCGGCACGCCGACGAGCAGGACGTGAAGACTGCCCTCGCTCTGCTGCACGGCCTCGACCGCGCCTTCGACCACAACGGCCGGCGCACGGTCTCCTCCCATCGCGTCAATGGCTACTCGTGTAGGCATAAGAGTCGAGCGAATAGGTTAGGTGGGACGACTGAGAAGGGACGTACACGCCAACGCCAGCCGCGGTGAGAAGGCAGCTGGCGTGCTGGGGAACGTGAGGTTTACGGAGAAACCTGAACGTTGCGTAGCGCACTCGGTGTGCGCGGGCTGCGTAAACTAAGGCCAAGACTGGAGCCAACTCCTGGCCAGCGCAGCCATCTACGCGTTGTCAGCGCGGGCGATCACGGCGCGGCCGCGGTAGTAGCCGCAGCTCGGGCACGCGCGGTGCATCAGTTTCGTCTCACCGCAGTTGTCACACGAGTGCGTGTTGGGAATGCGCGAGATCTTGTACTGCGAACGGCGCTTCGCCGTGCGCGACTTGGACATCTTACGCTTCGGGTGTGCCATGATTCTATCTGTATGATAAACTCGTAGTTGCGATAAAAAGCTTTGCTGCGCTTTACAGAACAGTTAAACTACCAACTTGATTCAGCAGTTTCAAAACAAGAAAAAACGAAGCGAGAGCCTCAACTCTTTGGCGGGGACTCACATCTGCGCCGGGTTCACTCCCCCTTCAGCTTCTTCAAGGCCTCCCATCTTGGGTCGATTGCGTTTCCCTCGTCATCTTTGAGAGCCCCAAACTGCGTCGGCAACTCCAGATCTCGGGCAGCCGGCGATACGCGCCGCAGCGGGAGTGCTAGCATGAGCGTGTCACGCACGGCCGTGGTCACATCCAACTCCAACGTGCCGGGTTCTAAGCGCTCCACCTCATCGTCTCCATCGCCGCCGGCAAGCTCCTGATCAGCCGTGTAGAGGACTTGGTGATCTCCTGAGATCTCTTCGTCAAAGGCGTCCAGGGTACGGTCGCAGACGAGATGGGCCGTGGCGGAGGCATCGAGCATCACGAGTGCGCGGCGTTCCTGATAGTCCAATGTGGCCTCCACCTGAATGTCAGAGAACAAAGTGGGCTCAAGATCCACGTCTTCGGGGCTGGGGGTGAAGCTGAACGTATGCACGCCAGGCTTGAGTCCCTGCAAAGCAATCGAAACCATGAGTCGGGGGTCAATAGTAGGGCTGGAAGGGCCGGTCAGAGTCCAGATCTGGAGAGGTATGGGACCATCTTGGCCCATTTCACAAGTCAATCTCTGTGTGTTTTACGCCCTGTTTAACGTTCGTCATTTTTTTTTGAGCCCTGAAGATCTTGTCAACGCTCAGGTTTGCCTGTGACCGGGAAAATTCACGGGCCGGATGCTTGAAGTTGGGGGACTGACAAGCTACCATATTGGGCACGTGTAGCCCCCGATTGTTCTGACATTCCCCCTACCGCTGGCCCGGCCCGCTACCCGCGCTGGCCTGCGGCTGTGTCAGGCATGTACCGGCTCCGCATCAGATCATTATCCGTGACCGCTAGCTCCTCCCGCTCGTCACAGGCAGTCCCCACCCGCTTCGGTTCACCCGATCCGTAGTTTCGAGGCACACTGCCAGGTCCGTAATGATCCGAGGCTGCCAGTTGGGATGCTCTGCGCGTCCGCTGCAGGCGAGCCCTGGACTTCATGTTCAGGCTCTGTGAGGTATCCAGTCCAACGCCAACCGGTAGTCTTCATCCCTGAAGGACTGCGAGGGTATCGCTTACCCTGGTGGATTGGGGTTGCCTCCTAGCTCGCGGCTTTGAGACGCTGCAAGTGGCTGCTTCACACGTGCTGCTCAATTTTCTCCTCGCCTCACGGGTCCGATATGCCCGCGACCTTGCCGTCTCCTATGGAGCGTACTGCCAAAGACGTATGGAATGAGTGCCTCGGGTTGATCCGGGACAACGTCAACCGGCAGAGCTTCAAAACGTGGTTCGAGCCCATCGAACCCCTCTCTGTTCAGCGCCAGAACGGAGAGATCAAGCTGACTGTGCAGTTGCCGAGCCAGTTCTATTACGAATGGCTCGAAGAGCACTACTACACGCTCATTCGGCGCACGCTCTCCAAAGTCCTCGGGACCAACAGCCGGCTCTATTACGAGATCGTCCTGGACAACCGGAATCCGGAAGAAGGGGCCATGACGCTGCCGGCCAACAAGCCGCAGAACCGTTCTCCCCAGCCGCCTCCGCAGAGCCGGCCGCCGATTGCCGAAGACCTCACGCCGTCTCTGCCCATCGGGCCAGACCTGTCTACCAGTGGCCCAACGGGTGGAATGCCGGCCAGCCCGTACGCCGTGCCGGGCATCAAGCCGCAAGCCGTCGATCCGGTCCTCAACAACGGCTACACCTTTGATCGATTCATCGAAGGCGACGGCAACCGGCTCGCACGGAGCGCTGCTTGGGCGATCGCCCAGCAGCCCGGTTCTACGAGCTTCAACCCCTTCCTCGTCTATGGCGGCTCGGGCTTGGGTAAAACCCATCTCATCCAGGCCATCGGGAACTACGCCCACACGAAGGGAACCGCCCAGAACATTTGCTACGTCTCCAGTGAGGAGTTCACGTCGCAGTTCATCCAATCGATTCAGAAACACCGCACACACGAGTTCTCGGCGTTCTACCGGAACATCGATGTCTTCATCGTAGACGATGTCCAGTTCTTCGGCGGGAAGGAGAAGACGCAGGAGGAATTCTTCCACGTCTTCAACGCTCTGCATCAAAGCGGTAAGCAGATCGTGCTCTCCGCCGACCGGCCCCCGCGCGAAATCGTCGGAATCGAGGAACGGCTGCTGTCGCGGTTCCAGTGGGGCTTGCAAGTCGACATCAAGCCGCCGGACCTCGAAACGCGCATCGCTATTCTGCGGCACAAGGCGGAGGAAGACGGCGTCGAGTTACCGGATGAGGTGATCGAGTTCGTGGCCGGCAACTTCCGAAGCAACATTCGGGAACTGGAAGGCTCGCTCATTCGCCTGCTCGCGAATGCAACGCTCCGGCAGCAGGACATCACACTGGATCTCGCCCGCGAGGTCCTCAAAGATCTGATCCGCCGGCCTCAGGTCGAGTTGACCATCGGCGAAATCCAGCGGGTGGTGTCAGAATACCTGAACGTGCCGGAAGACTTGATCCGGGCCCGCACCCGAAAACGAGAAGTCGCCCAGGCTCGGCAGATCTCGATGTACTTCTGCAAGAAGCTCACCAAGCATTCGCTCAAAACCATTGGCCTGCATTTCGGGGGCCGGGACCACTCGACGGTCATTCACGCCATTCAGACGGTCGAGAATATGAACGAGACGGACAAGGACTTTGCGGAACGGCTCACGGCGCTGAGCCAGAAGCTGGCGTACGCCGGCTGAGACACGATCCTCGGCCTGCGGCTGGGCCAATAGCGCACTTCGGTCCTCTTTCGAAATCATCCATCTCTGACCCGTTCAGAGAGCTATCAACGCGTTACCGGTGCTCAGGGAGCCTAAGAGCGGGACGACCGTATCATGCTCTCTAGGTTTTAGAAGCTTTTGTAGCCCCTTCCAACTCGGCCTGTCATGAAGTTTACCGTTGCTCGCAAAGACCTCCACGAAGCGTTGAAAACCGTGGCTGGCGCGGTCCCCTCGAAGAGCACCCTGCCCATTCTCGAATGCATCTTGTTCGAGCGAGCCGGCGAGCATCTACGCCTCGTGGCCACCGACCTCGAAATCTCGATCCAGCAAGACCTGGACGTGACGTTTGAGTCGAACGGAGAGGCCGGCGTCTCGCGCATCGCCGTGCCGGCCAAGCGGCTGATCGACACCCTGAACGCGCTGCCGGACATCCCGATCGAGTTCACGTCGAAGGATGAGTTTCAGGTCGAGCTGAAGACCGATCAGGGCCGGTACAAGATGGTCGGCCAGGACGGTGCCGATTACCCGGCCGTCCCGTCGTTCGACGAGGATCGTTCGCTCACCATCGACGCGGACTTGCTCTCGAAGAGCATCAAAAAGACGGGGTTTGCTGCCACAAAGGACGCTCTTCGGCCGGCGATGATGGGGATCTACTTCCAGGTCGGGACCGAGAACGGCCGCGCCGTCGCCACGGATGGGCACCGGCTCGTCCGGCTCACGCTAGACGCGCTGCGCGCCGATGAGCCGTTCAATTTTATTGTGCCCGTCAAAGCGCTGAATCTCGTCGGCCGGGTCGCCGGCGCGGGCGACTGCGCGTTGCACGTCGGGTCCAGCTACGTCCGCTTCGAACTGGGCGGCACGCAGGTCTACGCACGCCTGATCGAAGAAGCCTACCCGAACTACGAGAGCGTCATTCCGGTCGACAACCAGAACAAGATGTCGATCAACAAGGCGTCGATGGAAAACGCCGTCAAGCGGGTCTCGCTCTACAGCTCCAGCATGACCCACCAGATCCGGCTCGCGCTTCGCACCGATCAGGTGCAGATCTCAGCCGAGGACATCGAGCGGGCCAGCGCAGCCAACGAACGCGTGGTCTGCGAATACGACGGGGCCGACATGGACATCGGCTTCAACAGCGTCTACCTCACCGAAGTCCTCAGCAACATCGACTCCGAGAACGTCGTCTTCGAATTCGGATCGCCGAACCGCGCCGGCATCGTGATCCCAAGCGACCAGCCCGAGGGCGAGGACATGCTGATGCTCATCATGCCGGTGATGCTGAACACGTATGCTTAGGCGTGGTGTGTAGGTTTGTAGTGCGTGGTCTGTAGATAGCCACACACCATGTACGACACATCTACGTACAACACATCTACCTACTACGTACCACGTAACTCCGCCCAAACGGCGCGCAGCCGAGGGTCTTTCCGGAGCCGGCTCACTACGCGGCTCACGTAGGCCCGGATGGTGGGCTGAGGCTTTCCAATCGCCTCGGCGATTTGCGTGTACGACAGGCCATCGAGCAGCCTGAGACGGGCGGGGGCCTGCAGAAACGCGGGCTGTTCGGCCAGGGATTCCTCGACGAGCCGCACGATCAGCTCTCGGTCGCGGACGTTGTAGCCCGTCGTGGTCTCGGCCACCAGCGTGGGCGCATAGTCCAGAGACGTCATCGGCCGGCGGAGACGGACGGCATCGACGAAGGCATTTCGGCACAGCACGGCCAGCCACTGCGCGTACCGGGTGGGCTGGCGCAGACTCAGACGTTTCCGGTAGGCCCGGGCAAGGGCCTCAGCCACGGCACGGTCGTGGTCCGCGTCCGTACGCCCTGCCCACCGGCGCGAGGCGAAATACTGGTGGACGTAACAGTACGTCCACAGATCGATGTGGGCGAGTGCCTGCCGGTCGCCCTTCGCACGCCAGCGCTCGAACGCCTCGTTGACGGCATCGAGATCGGAGTACTTGAACGGAATTAGACCACGGACGGACTGAACAGAAGCCGGAGTTGGCATCGAGTCGGACAGGTTCACCGGCCATGCCGGCTCCCCGAGGTGACTCAGGCCTGCCCGCACGTCTACCGGTAGTTCTCGTAGAAGACGTAGTTGGTCGAGTAGTCGCTGAACTCGAAGTAGACCCGTCGCTCGCCTTGATCCCGCTGTAGGTTGAAGTTCGCGTCGGCGTAGCCATACCCGTACCGGTAAGGCCGTGCCTGGGCGTCGTCCGTCCCGTAGGCGGTGCTGATCTTGTCGATGTTAATGAACCGGTGGACGAGCTTGTCGCCGGCGTAGATGTCGAGAACGCCGTTGGTGCCGGTCCAATTCTGGACGCTTCGCCCGATTTGGTTCTGGGTTTCCTGAGTACAGCCGGCCAAGCCGAACGCAACGGCTACGAGAGCCATGCAGAGTAGAGTGCGCATGCACGTGGGGTTGGTGAACAGAGTGCCGGCGCGGTACCCGATCCCAACAGCCACAGTTCCACATCCGTCTTGGCCGAGGCGAGCCACTAACCGTGCAATGGCGTGCCCCTCATCTGGACATGCGTAAAAGCCGAAATTTTTGGGCAGCTTTTTTCGAGTGCTTGCCGATCAGCCGGGCGGAGATGTAGTGCCAGAGCCTGGAAGCGTGGCCTGAATGACCTGTGGATTTCGATAGGCGAGGAAAACCTACTCACTCTGCCTACTCGCTTCTCATGCGCCTTCCCGTTCTTCTTGGTGCCGTTCTGCTTCTTGCCCTACCCGCCTCAGCCCAAGTCAGCGTCGCCCGGCAGTTGGGCTTTTCGGACGTCGTCGACCAGGATGCGGTCCAAGCGGTCTACCACGGGCCAGATGGCAAAACGTACACCTGCGGCGCGTTCACAGGGATTGCCGAGTTTGGTACAAACCCCGTCAGCAGCCTAGGCCGCACGTTCAGCTCGAACGGGAGCCAGGACGGTTTCTACGCCGTGTACGACGCGAACGGCTTCGTGGACAGCGAAACCTTGGGCCACACGAATCAGGATATCGGATGCAACGTGATCCGGTCTGACGCCGCCGGCACCGTCTATGTGGGCGGCTCCCATGCGGAGCAGCTCGCGATTGGCTCGACGGTCTATCCCAGCGACGGATCAGGAACGGGCGGCAATGGCTATGTCGCGTCTATTCAAGCCAACGGGACTGTCAACTGGGTGAAACGCCTCGTGGGGCCAGGCAGTCTCGATGCCGTGACGGGCCTCGTGGTTGATACCGGTGGCAACGTGACCGTCACGGGCTACTTCAACGGCTCGACGCTGGATATCGACGGCCTGACGCTGGTGAACAGTTCATCGAACGGGACCTTCGATGCCTTCGTGGCCAGCTACACGTCCACCGGCAGCCTCCGATGGGGCTTCGCGTTCGGCGGGAGCGATTTCGACATCGCCTACGACATCGAATTCGACGCGGACGCCGGCTTGTTTCAGACCGGGTATCTCGTGGCCGGCAGCTTCCGAGGCACGGTCGATTTCGACCCCACATCAGGGAGCGATGTGCGGACCACACCATTGGGCAACTCGGATGGCTACGTGCTCCGGCTGTTCGACACCGGATCTGGCGTCTCGTACGCCGGGACGTTCCAACTCGGGGGCAACCAAGACGACGAGATTCGGTCGATTGCCTCGACGCTGGGCCGGCTCCACATCGGCGGGTTTTTCCGAGATCAGGTCAACTTCAACCCGAATGGAGTCATAGCGGCGAACGTGACGGCACAAGGAGCCCTCGACGGGTTCGTAGCGCAGTACAGCACGGGCCGGAACTTACAGTGGGTGGTACAACTCGGCAACGCGACGTCAGGCGACGTGCAGGACATCGCGGTGGCTCCGGGCAGTGGCAATGTATACGCAGTGGGCACCTTCTCCGGCACCGTTGACTTCGACGCTGGGGCTGGAGTGACCACTCGAACGTCGACAACTGCTAACACTGCTGATGGCTTCATTGCTCAATATTCGAGTGCCGGCGCGTTTGGCTTCGTGCGCACCATCGGATCGGCTGACAACGTGGAGCCGAACGCCGTTGCACTCAGTTCGACGGAGGTGCACGTCGGGGGATCGTTTCAGGGCACGGCGAGCGTCGAGGGCGCTACTCTCCCCGACATGGTCAACAAGACCGCACTCGAATCCGATGGCTTCTTGACCACACTTCGGCTCTCCACAGCAGCCGTGGCCCCGAAAGCCTTGTTGGGCGGGGCGTATTTCCAGAACGGAGCCATGACCGTGGGGCTCAACAGCAACGCAGCCATCCCGAGCACGCAACCGTTCAATTCCGCTCCCTGGAATTACACCGGCACCGAGAGCACATCGACGATCCCAGCCGGCGTGGTAGACTGGGTGTTGGTCTGCCTTCGAAGCGGGCCGTCGGCTTCCACGACCGTCGGCTGCCGCGCCGGCTTCATCTCGTTTGATGGAAAAATCCGCCAGACGGACGCCCAGACGCCGCTCGATTTCTCGCCTGCCGCTGCCGGCGATTACCACGTGGTCGTGTACCACCGCAACCATGCCGCTGTGATGAGCGCGTCGAAACAGACCTTGAACGAGAGCGGCCCCGTGTACGATTTCACGTCGAGCGGCACGGCCGCTTTCGGCACGAACGGCCAGATCGAGATCGAGTCCGGCGTGTGGGCGCTCTGGCCCGGTGATGCCGATTCCGACGGCGCGATCACCGGAAAGGATGCCCTCGTGATCCGGTCTGCCCAGAACCAGACGGGCTACCGGCTCGGCGACGTAACGATGGACGCCGACGTAAACCTGGAGGACTTGCTCGACGTGTGGATCGTGGCGAACGGGGGGAGTAGTAACGTGCCGGATTGACGCACCGAGCGGCTTCAGCGTCTCGAAACTTCCACAATCGGGTTGGGGGAATGGGAAGTATCTTGGGGCCCGTGTGGTGCTTGTTCCACCATCCCCTTCCTTACCGTTTTCCACCACACGCTTTTTCTCCAACCCACCAACATCCACATGGCTCGCTACGATTCCCTAGATCAGGTCATCGAATCGCTGGAACGGAACTTCAAGCCCGAGAAAGCCGCCGGCGCCGACGGGATCTACCAACTTCACTACACCGGTGAAGACGGTGGCGACTGGTACCTCGCCGTCGAAAATCAGCAACTCACAGTCAGCGAAGGCACGCACGACGCTCCCGATGTCACCGTGACGTCTACCGCAGACGACTGGCTCAAGATCGCCAACGGAGATCTCAACCCGATGATGGCGATGATGACCGGCAAGCTCAAGGTCCAAGGCTCGATCCCGAAAGCCACCAAGCTCCAAGCGTTGTTCTTTTAGTTTGACAGTCGGGTAGGATGCTCGCAGGGCTCGCTTTGGTTGGGCGGGGGAGCTAGGCTGGACGGTTGCGCTGGCAATCCACCCCTCTACCTTTCCCCTTGGTACGTCTCTACCTGAGCGAAGCGAAATCCCTACAGCGAGCCCCGCGAGCGTCCCGCCCAACCACCCAGCTGCGAATCTATGCTAGGCCTTTCCGTTGGGCACTACACGGACCGGGAGGCTCTGACGGGCTGTACCGTGGTGCTCACGCCGCAAGGGGCGGTGGCCGGCGTGTCCGTCCGGGGCGCAGCGCCGGGGTCTCGCGAACTGGCCTTGCTTGAACCGGGCCGGCTGATCGAGCGGGTGCATGCGGTGCTGATCACCGGTGGGTCTGCTTTTGGGCTGGCCGCGGCAGATGGGGTGATGCGTTGGCTCGAGGAGCGCGAGGTGGGATTCGATGCCGGACCGGTGCGGGTACCCATCGTGCCGGCGGCCGTGCTGTTCGATCTAGGCGTCGGCGATCCCACCGTCCGGCCGGGAGCCGAGGCGGGATATGCAGCTTGTGAAGCGGCTCGTGCGGAAGGCTTTGAGACCGGACGCGTCGGCGCCGGGACCGGGGCAACCGTCGGGAAAATCTTGGGCCCTGCCGGCGCGATGCCAGGCGGACTGGGAACAGCGAGCGTCCGCGTGGCGGGCACGTACAGCATGAGTGCCCTCGTTGCCGTCAACGCAATGGGCGACGTGATCGATGGCGAGACCATCATCGCCGGCGCCCAAATCGACGGCACGTTCGTCGACACGGCTCGGGTCTTGATGGACGGATTCGGAACCCCTCAAGCCGGCCAAAACACGACCATCGGCGTCGTGGCAACAGACGCCCCACTGACCAAATCCCAGTGCCGGCACCTCGCCGACATGGCCCACGATGGCCTCGCACGCTCCATCCGCCCCGTCCATACCCTCTATGACGGCGATACCCTCTTCGCCCTCTCCACCGCCCCAGCCGGCACCCCGCCCGTCCCCCCCGATCTGCTGACCGCCCTCGGCACAGCCGCCGCAGAGGTGGTGGCCAGGGCTGTGCGTGCGGGCGTGGCGGAGTAGCCTTTTTCGTTGCAAGGGGGAACGGGTGAGAGGTTGGGAGGTGGGTTGCCCTTCTTGGCCGGCTGGTACCTGCCAAGCAAAGCGAACGGCCCCACGTCTCAACCATTCCCCCTCTCAACCACTCCACCTGAGCGAAGCGAAATGGATTCAGCGACACAGATCATTCTTGGGGCGTCCGTTGGGGAGGCCGTGTTGGGCCGGCGAGTGGGCACCAAGGCGGCGCTGTGGGGAGCGTTCGGGGGGCTGCTGCCAGACTTAGACATTCTGGCGTATCCCTTTCTCGATACGGTTGGCGAGTTGTACGTGCACCGCGGGTTCACCCACGGCGTGTTGTTTCCCTTCATCGCCGCTCCTCTGCTGGCCT
>JBCDHV010000027.1:0-16069 GCA_038749615.1 Bacteroidota bacterium | reverse complement strand
TCAGACGCGTGCATACAGAATCGGACAGCCAGCCAAAGCCGGCCCGGTGTGGAGTGTCTCTCGTTGTGGTGGAGGTGTAACGCGGATCAGGGGGAAAAATTGCCTGATCGGAAATTTTTGTGGTGTGTGGGTTCGTGGTGCGTCGTGCGTGGAAGATTCGCGCGGATTACAAGCTACGAAGCACAAACCCACGCCCTACGTATTCACACCGGTGTGTGGGTTCGTGGTGCGTCGTGCGTGGATGGTTGGCGCGGATTACCAACTACGAAGCACAAATCCACACGCTACGTATTGACACACACACGTACCACAAACCCACACACCACGCACTACAACAGCACCAACACCAACCCTTCGCCGGCTTCCAGGGCGGTCATGGCTTTGCCGATGACCGCGCCGCGCGTGCGGGTGTGGTCTGAGGCGAGCATGGCGTAGCCGGGCTTGGTGGACGTCGTGAGTTCGTCGCCGGGCTCAATGGGGCCGTTGGCGGCGCTGGCCCAGACGTAGACGCGGCCCGTGAGCGCGACGGGCGTGTCCCCGTAGGCCTCGGTGCCGGCTTGGCCCATCATCATGCCGGGTGCGATGCCGTTGGCCCCGCTGATGACGCCGGCGACTTTTTTGTCGTACGCCTCCGAAGCGAGCATCAACTGCCCTGGCCGGCTCGGATCGATCGAGACGACCATCCCTGGTTCTGGCACGGTGGACGTTTCAGCAACATCGAAATACTCTGCCAGGTCGGAGCCGCCGGTGATTTCGAGCACTTCGGTGGTCACCCGGCCTGGCCCGTCTGTGCCGTACTCACCGTCGATTTCGACCGTGGTGTTGCCGTTCCCATCGTACAGCGTGATCTGCCCGCCGTGACCGACTCCCGTGCCTTCTTGCCCGTCTAACTGGATGGTGGTCTGGTTCGAGCCGTTTTTCAGCGTCATCCGCGCCCCTTCATCGCCAGACCCGTCCTGGGCCGTCATGTAGATCGTGTTCGAACCAGAGCCGTCGTAGTACCACGTCGTGGCCCCGTTGCTAGTCACATCCGTGACGTAGCCAAAGCCGTTTGCGCCCGAAGCCGGGTCCCGGAACAGGCGCAGGCTCCCTCCGCTACTGGAGCTTACCTTTCCGTAGAGAACGGCGGAGGAATTGCCGTCGTCGTCGTAGAGGGTCAATCGGCCGGCGTCCGCTGTGCTCTGTGCGGCCAAGTGTGCGCCGGTGGCTCCGGAGCCGTCGTAGAGGTACAAGCCAGCTCCCGTCCCGCTAGACTCCGCTGCCCGGAGCCACGCCCGCGTCGAGCCATCTCTGGCCAGAATCAGCTCGCCGGCACCGTTCGCATTCGGGTCGAGTTCGACTTCGCGGTACAAGCCTTCGTACACGGTGACCGTGCCGTTCCGAAACTCACCAGCCTCGTCGCCCGGCGTATTGACGTAAAGCGCTGGATTGTTCGCCCCCCCACCGTAGAAGAAGCCCCCGTACGCATCGTTGGTCCCATAGCCATACGCGGCAACACCGTTGGTAGCCGACGTGTAGCCGAACAAGCCATAATTGGTGTACCCGAGGTAGCCGTACGAATTCGTAGGGTTATGGCGGCCGAACACGCCTGACGCCGTGCCGCTCTGCGTGTTGGATACACTGATGACCGGATTGCCGACCGAAGCCGATGCGATGAAGGGCAGTTCCAGGCTCTTCGACACGTAGGATGCCGGCGAGGGTAGCATCTGCGTACGTGGGGCGAGGGTCTGGCCATCAGCGACCACTTCGAGCCAAACCGGATCTTCGAAGAGACTCGCCGTGAGCGCACTAACCGCGCCGAGAGCGACCTGGTATACACCGTCGGCGACGCCTACGTTGTTTTGCGTCTCGCTCCAGAGGGCTGTGCCTCCGCTGGCTGCCCCAAAGAGCCGAAACGTGAAGTTCACCGGCCCATCGACAGGAACGCCGGCCTTTTCGAGATAGCCCTGGTAGCTCGTCTGGTTGCCGATAGCAAACTGATTCAACTCAGCCGCCGGCTTGTCCTTCGGGCTCTCCGGTGCAGGCGCGTCAGCCGGCTCACTCGTGACAGCATCGCCAGGCCCCGGGGGCGTCGGTTCTTCGACGGCCGGCGGGTCGACTTGCGGAGGCGGGCCACCGGAGCCTTCTTCCTGTGCGAGAACGGGCATGGCAAACAAGAAACCAGCAAGCAGAAGGCCGGCGAAGCGATAGATCGTATTCATGATGGTGATGCGTATGGGGGAGGTGAGCGCTATACAAAAGACTAGAATGGACGGGGCGTCAGAAGACGACGGCGGATCCGGTGGTGCCGTATTTGTAGACCGTGACCCGCTTCGACAGCGTGATCGAACTCAAGTCGTAGTTGCCCGAGAAGACGTAGATCACCGACCCATTGCCGGCATTGGCGTAGGCCGTCGCAAAACTCCGATAGGGGTCTGAGAACGTGCCCGTCCCAAAGCTTGAATTCGAGTCGTCGACGTAGAGGTAGGCTAGCGGACGCGTCCAGTACATGCCGCGCCCGTGCGTCGCGGCAATCAACCGGTCGCCGGCCCAGAAGAGATCGGCTACTTCCGTGTTGACCGGGCCCTCGTTACCGTTCGGCGTGCTCGCGTAGCGCGGCGTCACGCTCCACGTCGCCCCCCGGTTCTCGCTAGCCAGCACCCCGAGATCGGTGCCCACGTAGAGCCAGTTCGAGCGCACCGGGTGCGTCTCGATCGTGTTGATTTGGATCGCCGGAAGCGCCGTCGCGCCCGTGCCCGAGATGTTCTGCCACGTCGCGCCGTTGTCGTCCGTCATCCACAACCGGTCGGTCGCGTAGCCACCGAAGCTGACGAAGACGCGGTTGTCGTTGGTCGGGTCGACCTTGATGTCGGTCACGACCACGTTCGGCGGGGTGGGGCTGCCGGCAGACGTGTTGTTGTCCACCCGAGTCCAGCTCGATGTGCCGTTGGTGCTGCGCGCAACCTCACCGGTCGTGTAGCCGATCCAAACCACGTTCGAGTTGCCCTCAGCGATGTCGATGGCCGTGATCGTGCCACTGGTCGCCGCGCGCCGGCTGCTCCAACTCGACCCGCCGTTGGTGGTCCGCCACAGGTTCGCGCTGCCGGCGTAGATCCGGCTGGCGTTGTTCGGGTCCATCTCGAACGGTGGCACGAAGGGGTGCGAGTTGCTGCACGGGTTGGTGATGCCGTTCTGGATGTTGAACCAGCTCGCGCCGCCGTTGGTGCTCTTGAGCGGGCAGAGGTTCTGGGTGGTCGAGTAGAGGGTATTCGAGTTGGTGAAGTCGACGGCCACACCCATGCCATCGCCCGTGAACTGCTGGAACCAGTTCTGCGAACCATCGACGCTGCGGTAGCGCAGCACACTGTTGTCCTGGGCCCCACCGAGGGCCACGCTCATGTCGGGCGAGGCGTCGCCGTCGTAGAACTGGGTGATGCCGAGGTTGTTGGCCAGGTTGAGCCAGCCGGAGTTTTGGCTGACCGTGAGGATGTCGCTGGTGCGCTGCACGCCGCCATCGTTAGTGACGAAGACGGTGCGGTTGGTGCCACCGTTGAAGCCAGGATGTTCGAGGATGAAGTGCTGGTCGGCGTGGGGCGAGAAGCCAGGGTTGGAATCGTGATAGTCACGCCAGTTGCTGATCTGGGTAATCGACGACCCGCCGTTGGTCGAGCGAAAGAGATCGATACCACCAACAATGATGTCATCGACGTCCGCACGGCTGACCCAGATGGCGTTGTCATACCAAGCTTGCCGGCCCAGGTAGTCACCGGCCGTGCCGGCAGCACCCGTGAAGCGCCGTGTCCATGAGAGCGTCTCGCCAGTGGCGCGCCAGATCTCACTGGCGCCGGCGCGCTCGCACGAGACGTACCACGTGTCCGTCTCACTGGTAAACTCCTCGGTCACGAAGACCTCGCACCGGCCGAAGTTCGTCGGTAGGTTGCCGGTGCCTCCTGTCGACTGGTTCGTCCAGTCGGCCCCACCGTTGAAGCTCACGAACACGTCGCCGTCTCCTTGCGCGGCGATGGCGTCGTCTTCGTTGGGGTGGAACTTGATGTCGTCAAAGCTTCCGGTGACCTCGCGCGTCCAGGACCCGCCGGCATCGGTGGACCGCCAGAGCCCACTGGTTGTGGCCGCGAGGACCGTGTTGCTGTCCGTGGGGTCGATGCCGATCCGGTTAACGAACTGGAAGTTCGCGTTGTCCGTGCTGGCCAGCCGCGCCCACGAGACGCCTCCGTTCGTGCTCCGGTAGATGCCATCGCCCGGTAGGGCGTCTACGTTGCCGAAGCCTTCCCCTGTGCCGGCGTACAGCGTCGCATTCGGAGCGCGAGCCAGCGAGACGACGGCCAAGTTGGGCAGGAAGTCGTTGACGGGATACCAACTCGATCCGCCGTTCGTCGTCCGCCACACGCCGCCACCGACCGCGGCCGCGTGCATGATGTTGGCGTTCGTCGGGTCAATGTCGAGGCTGCGGATCCGGCCACCGATGTTGCCTGGGCCAAACCAGTACCAGTCGTCGATCGCTGCGTCTTCGGTAAATCCACCGGCCGGCATGTTGGCCAGATGCCGGAGCGCGCGTTTCTGGCTCTCACGGACGCGAGCCGGTTCCATGCCGTCCCGCATCATGCGCCGCCATTCGGCGCGGCCTTCGGGGCCGGCTTTCGAGCCGGTGTATTCGCCCCGCATCTTCGCTTCTTTACGGGCAATCTTGGCATCGATCACATCGCTGCTGCGGTGGAGGCCGAGGTCTCCGGCCGTTTCGCTGCCAGGGCTAGGGGGCCACGTCAGCAGCAAGGCGAGGCTAGCGGCACATGCGGCGACGAAAGCAAATCGTCTAGTCATGTCGGGAAAGGTTGTGGTGAGTTGAGTCTGGCCTTAGAGGCGGGCTTTCTCTCCACAACCGGACACCAGCCGGCATCTGAGCGGATCTAGGCGGGGTGTGGCCGGCGCTGTCTGAGCGACAACCCGTGCGCAAAAGCCGAGATCAAAACGAGTCCGTGCGCACCGGGCCAAGCTGTTGGCGCGCGCGAGGGGCATGGGGAGGAGAGCCGGCCTGTAGCGTCCGAAGGCCGTACTGGGGGGAAGTACCGAGGGGTTACTGAATCCGGGTGAGGGTGCAGTCTATCCTCAAATACAAAAAAAGCCGATAAAGCGGATCACGGAACGCTGCCAAACCCAAAAAATCGCCCGACTGGCATCATCGTTGCCTTGAATGCGTCGAAATCGGCTCTGAGACCACCCGCACAAGAGTCTTCTCCACTGTTCACACCTGCAGACTTGCCATGCGCCTATTTGCCTCAACGCTCGCTCTGAGCCTCGCTCTGATCTCCGCCGGCTGCTCGACCACCGATGTCGATGAGGGCCCGCTCCCAGACCCACCGCCCACGGATGCGTCGCTGCTTCCTTTGCTCGAAGGGGATTTTACCGTGGGAACTACGCTCTATGGTAGTGCCGACCTGAGCGCACTTGATGCACGCGGAAGTGTGGTGCTCGGCACGGCCATAGCCCAAGGGCTTACCGGCTTTACCTATTACGTGGACTGGTTCGACCTAGAACCCGAACCCGGCCGCTACACCCTAGACGAGTTCACGGAAACGCTGCGTGCGCTCCAAGAACGAGGTGTCCAGACCTTCGTCAACCTCACCGTTGGGGACATCGAGGAGTACAACCTTCCAGAGGACCTTTCAGACGGGCAGGCCGGCTTAGGAGACGGCGTCTCCCTCGACGATCCAGCACTCATCGAACGCTTCGGCCAAATTCTCGACCGGATTGTGCCGATCGCGCTCGAACACGATGTGTTCTTTCTCGGCGTCGGAAACGAGATCGATGCACGCTTCGACGGCGAGTTTCCGGACGAACTAGAACCCTACGTCCGCTTTACCGAAGCAGCCAGGGAGCGCGTGCATGCCATCGAGCCTCAACTGGCCGTCGGCGTCGCGCTCACGACGAACGCCATTCGGAACCGCACGCGCACGTTCCGCGAGCTGCGAGCCGTGAGCGACATTATCCCGTTCAACTACGGCCCGATCCAGCCCGACTTTTTCGTCGAGGACTCGAGCGATGTGCGCGCAGACTTCGAGGAGGTGTTGGCCGGCTACGGCAGCGAAGGGCCCATCATGATTCAGGAGCTCACGTGCCCAAGCGCTACGAGTATGCGCGCCTCCGAGGAATGGCAGCGCGACTGTTTCGAGCGCTTGTTCGAGGTTCTTGAAGAGAGACCCCAGGTTCGGTTCGCGTCCATCTTCACGTATCAGGATTTCGACGAGACGACCTGCAACATTGTGCGAGACTTCTTCTTCGGCGGCGAACTGGACGACCTGCCGCAGGAATTCGCGCAACGGCTGGCCGACTATACGTGTGAACTCGGCGTCGTGCGCGCCGACGGCACCCCGAAGCCGGCCTGGCAGGTGATTCTAGACGAGCTCTAAATGCCCGATTTGTTAGGTCCCCGATTTGTTAAATCGGGGACCTAACAAATCAGAACTGCACGAGCAAGAGCACGAGACCCTCGCCTTCTTCGAGTGCGGTCATGGCCTTGCCAATCGTCGTTCCGTCTGCTCGTGTGCGGTCCGAGGCCAGCATGGCGTAGCCGGGCTTGGTAGAGCTAGTGAGGCGGTTGCCAGGGAGAATGGGGCCGTTCTCAGCGGTGGCCCAGACGTAGACCCGGCCGGTGAGCGCGACGGGCGTGTCGCCGTAGGCCTCGGTGCCGGCTTGGCCCATCATCATGCCCGGCGCGATGCCGCCAGCTCCGCTGATCACGCCGGCCACCTTGGCATCGTACGCCTCGGAGGCAAGCATCAACTGCCCCGGCCGGCTCGGATCGATGGACACGACCATGCCTGGTTGCGGCGTCCCCTCTGTACCAGCGATGTCGAAATACTCGGCCAGGTCCGAGCCACCGGTGATTTCGAGGACTTCCGTCGTCACCCGGCCTGGGCCATCCGTGCCATACTCCCCGTCGATTTCCACCGTCCGGTTGCCGTTGCCGTCATACAGCGTGATCTGCCCGCCGTCGCCACTCGTCGAAGATTCCTGCGCGTCGATCTCGATAGTCGTTTGGTTTGCCCCATTGCGCATGGAGATCAGTGCGCCCGTGTCGTTCTGTTGATCCGCGGCGAGATAGATCGTCTCGCTGCCGCTGCCATCGTAATACCAGGTCCGGGCACCCCTTGCGGACGTTTCTGTGCTGTAGCTGAGCGTATTTCCGGGGGAACTCGTGTCTTCGTAGAGCCGGAGTGCTCCTCCGCCGGTCTCGCTGATCTTGGCGTCCAACGTGACGGTAGCTGTCGACTGGTTGTCGTAGAGCACCAGACGGCCGGCACCCGTGTTGAACGACTGACCGTCCATCAGCATGCCGACGCCTCCATCGGTGTCGTAGAGCTGGATGCTTGCCCCATCTGTCGACGTTCGGGCCGCCTGCATCCAGATGCGCCTGGATCCGTCTTCGGCGAGCACCAATTCCCCGCCCCCGTTCCGGTCCGGATCGAGTTCGATTTCTTGGTGCTCTCCCTCGTACACACTGACGATGCCTCCTTCGAAGCGGCCGGCCTCGCTGCTCGTCGTCAAAGCGTACAGCGCAGGAAACGCAGCATCCGAATCGTTCTGGTAGAACAGTCCAGCGTACGCGTCCCCCGAAGCGAGACCATACACCGCAGAGCCTCCGGTTTTTTCTGTATTCGCAGCGACGCCCGCTCCGTCTCCCCCCAAGATCCCAACCGAGGAGGAGCCGTCATGCTCTCCACGGATGGCCTCGCCGCTTCCCTCGTTCGTCACCCCGATTAGTGCGTTGCTATCTGAAGCGGTGTCCGTGTAGGGCAAGCTCAAGCTCTCGGCTACGTATGCCGCGGGTGTGGGAAGCAGCTGCGTGCGCGGGGTGAACGCCACTCCGTCAACCGTTATCTGAAGCCAGGCTGGCCCGCTGAATAGCTCTCGTGTCAGGGGCGTCAACGCACCTAGGGCCACCTGGTACACGCCGTCTATGACGGGCACGCCGTCTTGCGTCTCTGACCATGCTGGCGTTCCGCCCGACGCGGCAGAGTAGATCGAAAACGTGAACTTTACGGTACCATCTACCGCCCCATTGGCGTCTTCCAGATAGCCCTGGTAGCTCATCTGTGCGCCGATGGCCAGGGCATTTCGGGTCCGTCCATTTGGCCTACCAGACAGTGCGGATGGGTCCGGCGCTTCGAGATCGGACGTGACGGGATCGCCGGCATCCTCGGCAACAGGCGCATCGACGCTCGTGGGATCAGGCGTCGGACTGGGCGGGCCAGTGGGTTCTTGTTGAGCATGTACCGGCAAGGCTGCACAAGCGAGCATGGCGCAGAGTACGCAGGCAAACCGAAGAGTGGAATTCATGGCGATGTGGTAGGCGAGAGTGCGGGGAATGAAACGGAGACAGCAGCTTGTCACTCAATGACGGCCGATCCTAGACCGCCTGGATAGCGGAGCACGGTGATGCGCTTGGTCATGGCTTGAGCAGGGGGCGCGTAGGTGCCCGAGAAGATGAAGATGGTCGACCCGTTGCCTGCTCTGTCGTACGCATTCGCGAAGTCTCGGTAGGGATCGGCCAGCGTCCCGTCGCCGGTGGTGGCATTGGTGTCGTCGACGTAGATGAACGCGAGCGGGCGTGTCCAGTACATGCCTCGGCCGTGGGTGGCGGCCAGAAGCCGGTCGCCGGCCCAGAAGAGATCTGCTACTTCGGTGTTGACTGGGCCTTCGTTTCCGTTGGGCGTGCCGGGGTGGTAGGGCGTCCGGCTCCAGGTTTGGCCACGGTCCTCACTCGCCAAGACGCCGAGGTCGGTCCCGACGTAAACCCACTGGGCGGCGGCTGGGTGCAGTTCGATGGTGTTGATCTGTATGGCCGGCAACGCCGTATTCCCATCTCCGGATGCCAGTTGCCAGGTAGCTCCGTTGTCTTCCGTCATCCAGAGACTATTGGCCTCGTATCCACCAAAGCTGACGTAGACCCGGTCCGTGTTGATGGGATCAATCTTGAGATCCGTTACCGGGCGGTCGTCGGGCAGGGTTGGGCTTCCGTTTTCGCTATTGTCGTCTACGCGGGTCCATGACGCCGCGCCATCGGTACTGCGGGCTACCTGGCCGTCATCGTAGCCGATCCAGACCACGTTCGCGTTGCCCTCGGCAATGTCGATGCCGGTGATGTCGGGACTGCCTGCCTGCGGGGCGCGCTGGCTGGTCCAGTCGGTGGAACCCACGGTAATGCGCCAGAGGTCTTGGCTGCCGGCATACAGCGTGGTGGCGTCATTGGGGTCCATCTCGAAGACCGGCACGAAGGGATGAAAATTGCCATTTCCGGGTTGCGGGATTCCTTGACTCAGGGAGGACCAGGTCGCGCCACCGTCCGTGCTCCGTCTTGGGTTGAGGAATTGAGTAGTCGAGTACAGGATGTTCGGATTGTCGAAGTCCACCGCGACGCCCGTCCCATCGCCCGTGAACTGCTGAAACCACCCCTGCGCACCGCTCGCACTTCGATACCGGAGCACGCTATTGTCCTGTGCCGCACCGAGCGCCACCCTCATATCTGGAGAGGCATCGCCATCGTAGAACTGAGTAATGCCGAGGTTATTGGCAAGGTTGGCCCAGCCGGCGTTTTGGCTGACGGTCAGGAAATCGCCAGTGGTTTGGATGCCCCCGTCGTTCGCGATGTAGAGTCGGCGATTCGAGGTTCCATCGAAGCCGGGATGCGCAAGGATGAAATGGTGATCTGCATGCGGAGAGAAGCCCGGATTCGAATCATGGTAGTCCCGCCAGTTGCTGATCCGCGTGAGCGTCGTGCCTCCATCTGTGGAACGATACAAGTCGATGCCTCCCACCACGAGGTCATCGACGTCGTGTGGGCTTACCCAGATCGTGTTGTCGTACCAGCCCTGCCGGTCCAGGTAATCATTATTCCCTGTGCCGTCCATCCGCAGCGACCAGCTCAGCGTTCCTTCCCCAGAGGCACGGTGGATGTCGCTGCTGGTGTCGTCATTGTCGCAGGAGGCGTACCACCAATCCGTTTCGCCCCCGGTGAGGTATTCTTCTGTCACCAGAACCTCGCATCGGCGCACCGTCGTAGGCAGCTTGCCCGGGTCTCCCGTAGTCTCCTCGGTCCACGTCGCGCCTCCATCTAGCGAGGTGTGGACTTCCCCGTTGACGAACGATCCATCGGCAAACCACTCATGGCGCATGGCCGCGATGGCTTCGTCTTCGTTCGGATGAAACTTGACATCTACGAACCAGCCGGCCAAGGCCTCCGTCCAAGACGCGCCTGCGTCCTCGGAGCGCCACAATCCGGTTCTCGTGGCTGCTAGGAGTACGTTGGCGTTCACGGGGTTGACAGCCATACGGTTGACCCACTGGAAGTCCTCGCCGTCCGTACTCGCTAGTTGCGTCCAGGAACTGCCATTGTCCAGGCTGCGGTATATGCCGTCGCCAGGCAGTGCGTCCGCGTTGTTGAATCCTTCTCCGGTGCCGGCGTAGAGGGTGGTGGCCGAGGCACGCGCCAAGGTGACGACAGCAAGGTTCGGCAAGAAATCATTCACGGGTGCCCAGCTTGCGCCTGCGTCTTGGGTCCGCCAGATGCCGCCACCAGCTGTGGCGAGATGGATGATCTGCGGATCGTTCGGATCGATGTCGATGCTGCGCGCCCGGCCCCCGATGTTGCCCGGGCCGATCCACGTCCACCCATCGATGGCCGCGTCTTGGTTGAGCCCACCGGGTGCAGGCATGGCAGCCAGGTGCTTGAGGGCCTGCTTCTGCCGCCGCCGGATCTCGGAGCCGGATAGACCTGCGCGCATCTTGGCACGCCACGCACTTCGGCCATCCGGCCCAGCCCGGTCATCCGGATACTGGCCACCCCGAAGCTTGGCCTCCTTCCGCGCAATTTTACCAGCTACGATCTCCTCGCTACGCTGGAGTGCAACCCCAATGTCTTCTGCGTGGCGCGCGCCAAACAGCCCGCCAATCAGCACAACGAATCCGGCTGCACAGGTAAGTAGAAACCATCGGTGTGGCGTCATTTCGGGAAGGGTCGCGGCGTGTCAGGTAGAGCCCGGTGAATCCGGGGCCTCTACGCCTGAATGCGCAAACCACTTCGATACGGCTCATCCAAGGTCCGAAATGCGGCGGGGCTGCTCCTAGACCGGCCGTCCTGGTGCTCAGCATGCGCGAAGACTAGCTGGGCAAGGACGTGCTAGAACCGAGTTCTTGGAGGCCGTTTTGACGTTCCGTTTGGAGTGAGCGAGATCTCGTTGGGAGTGAATGTGCTCCTGACTTTAGAAGTGCGTACCGGGGTACGGACCGAGAACGCAGGGGCAAAGACGCCCAAACGAGCCGAGCGCAGCCCAAAATCACAAATCCCAAACGGCCACTTAGAACTGCACGAGTAACAGCACGAGTCCCTCGCCGGCATCCAGGCCCGACATCGCCTTGCCGATCGTGGCTCCGAAGGCGCGGGCGGGATCGGTCGCGCGCATGGCGTGGCCGGGCGTCGAGGAGCTGGTGAGGAGATCGCCGGGCTGGATCGGGCCGTTTTCGGTGGACGCCCAGACGTAGACGCGGCCTGTGAGGGCAACCGGCGTCTCGCCATCGGCCAGGGAGCCATCTTGGCCCATCACTAGACCGGGCCGCACGCCGCCGGCCCCGCTCACCACGCCGGCTACCTTGCGGTCGTAGGCTTCGCTCGCCACGAGCAGCTGACCCGGCTCGGCCGGATCGATGCTGACGATGTAGCCCGGTTGTGGGGCCGCCGTGCCAGAGACATCGAACAGCTCGGCAAAATCGGAGCCGCCGGTCACCTCGACCTCTCCTGTGGTCACCCGGCCGATGCCGTTGAAGCTCCCGTCGATCTCGATCGAGCTGTCGCCGTTGAGGTCGTACATCGTGATCTGGCCAGCCGCCTGCGAGCCCTCTTGCGCGTCGATCTTGATCGTGTTGGTGCCAGCGCCGTTGTTCAAGAAGAGCGCACCGCCTTCGCTGTCATTCTCCTCGGCCAGCAGTAGGGCACCAGTCGGGCCAGTGCCGGAGGCTGCGCGCTGGTACAACCGGAGCTCGCCTCCGAGGGAGCCGTCCCGTGCCCCTAGAAGCCGAGCACCTTCTCCCCCCCCGGGCACGCGCGCGTACAACGCCCCGGCACTGCCAGCATCGTTGGCGTCGAGTTCCAGCGTGTTCGTGTCATCGGTGCCGTAGAGGTACAAGCCCGCTCCACCGAACGAGTTGTCCGCGGCCCGCAAGAGCATGCGCCGCTCGCCGTCATCGAACAGCTCGATCTCGCCGCCCCCGTTTACGTCCGGGTCGAGTTCGATTTCCTGAAAATTGCCCTCGTACACGGCCACGCGGCCATCAGTAAAGCGGCCGGCCTCCGCCCCGGTCGTCAAGGCGTGCAGGGCCGGCGCGGTGTGGCTCGATGAACTGGTCTGCACGAAGTAGCCGGCGGACGTGTTGACCGACGTGGAGGCGAGAATCCCGTAGGCTGTTTCATCTGCGGTACTTGCAAAGACCCCGGCAGCGCTCTCGCCAAGATAGCCGACGTTCGATCCGTTCTGTCCCCGGATCGCATCCCCGGTTGCACTACTGGCAATCACTTCAAAGACGGCGAACGGCCAGTCGGACGTCGCGCTGTACGGTAATTCGACCGACTTGGCCACGTAGGCGGCCGGTGCCGGCGTGAGTTCGGTCCGAGGCGTCAGCACGGTGCTGCCAACCGTCACTTGGAGATAGACTGGGTCCTCGAAGATGGAAGCCGGAAGACTCGTGACTGATCCGAGACGTACCTGGTACGCGCCGTCAGTCACCTGTATGCCATTCTGCGTCTCTGTCCACAACGCCGTCCCCCCAGACGCGAACCCGTAGAGCCCGAAGGTGAAGTTGACGGAGCCGTTGACGGGCCCGCTCCCGTCTTCGAGGAACCCCTGGTAGCTCATCCGGCCGCTGACCTGAGCGGAGGCGGTCGATTCGCCCTCGCCCGGCTCCGGCTCGCTCAGGTCGGGCACGGGCAGGTCGCTCGTCACCGGCTCCCCGACGGCCGGCGGGGCCCCGTCGCCTTCGGTGGGCGGAGGCGGAGGTGCTGGGTCGCTGGTTTCCTGGGCGAAGGCCGGCCCGGCGAGCAGGCAAAGCGCGAGTGGAAGGAGGAATCGAAGACGCATAAACAGAGCAGTTGGGGGATTTGTTAAATCGCCGATTTAACAAATCGGTCATTTAAGGACGGCGGCACCGCCGCCGGCTTTGTAGACGTTGACTTCCTTGTTGATCACGAACGGCGAGATGTCGTACGTGCCGGAGAACAGGTAGATGAAACCGCCACTCGCCGTGTTGGCATAAGCGGTTTGGAAGCTTCTGTAGGGGTCGTCGAAGGTGCCCGAGCCAGTGGCCGGGTTGGAGTCGTCGACGTAGACGAAGGCGTTCGTGGGGCGCGTCCAGTACATGCCGCGCCCGTGCGTGACGGCGATGAGCCGGTCACCGGCCCAGAGGAGATCGGCGACTTCCGTGTTGACGGGGCCTTCGGTGCGGTGGTCGGCACCAGGGTAGCGCGGGGCGCGGCTCCACGTCGCGCCGGCGTCTTCGCTAGCGAGCAGCCCGATGTCGGTGCCGGCGTAGAGCCAGTTGCCAATCGTCGGGTGAACTTCGACCGTGTTGACCTGAATGGGAGGGAGCGCCGTGGTCCCAGAGCCGGATGCGTTGCGCCAGAACGTGTAGGCGTCGAATGACCATACGCGGTCGGCCGCGTACCCACCAAACGTGGCGTAGAGGCGAAACAGGTCTGGCGAGAAGCGCACCGACGTGACCGGGGCATTCGGCGGCGTGGGAAAGCTGCCCCCCAGGTCGACGTCGTCGATGCGCGTCCACGTCGCGCCGGCATCCGTCGAGTATTCGACCCGTCCGTCCGTATATCCGACAGCAACGTAGTTCGAACTCGTCTCTGAGACATCGATGGCGGAGATGAACCGGTTACCGTTCACTAGCCCTTTGACGGTGGTCCACGACGAACCACCGTTGTTGGTGCGGTACAGCCGCGCGCTGCCGGCATACACCGAGTCGGGCCGGCTCGGGTCGATCACGAGCTGCGGCACGAAGGGGTGGCTACCCTGCTGGCAGGACGAGCCAATGCCTGACCGGATCGGTGACCACGTCGCGCCACCGTCCGTGCTCTTGTTCGGGCAGAGGTACTGCGTCGACGAGTACAGGATGTTCGGGTTGGACGGATCGACGGCGACCCCCGTCCCGTCGCCCGTGAAGGCCTGGAACCAGTTCTGCGGCCCGTCGGCGCTGCGGTAGCGGAGCACGCTGTTGTCCTGTGCGCCGCCGATGACCACGGACATGTTCGGGGACGATGCCCCATAGTAGAACTGCGTAACGCCGAGGTTGTTGGCGAGGTTGGCCCAGCCGGCGTTCTCGCTAACGGTTTCGAAGTCATTCGTGCGCTGAATGCCGCCGTCGTTGGCTACAAAGATCGTCTTGTTCGTGGTGCCATTGAAGTCCGGATGTTCGAGAATGAAGTGCTGGTCCGAGTGCGGTGAGAAGCCAGGGGTCGAGTCGTGGTAGTCCCTCCAGTCGCTAATTTTGGTGAGCGTCTGGGCGCTGTTGGTGCTTCGGAACAGGTCGATCCCACCCACGATGAGATCGGCGGTATCCGCACGGCTAACCCACAGCGCATTGTCGTACCAGCCCTGCCCTCGGAGATAGTCTCGCTCTGAGGTCGAATCGAAGAACCGGAGCCGCCAGTTGGTCAACGTTCCCGAGCCGACGGCCCTCCAGATTTCGCTGGCCCCACCCTGCCGGTCGCAGGAGATGGTCCACACATCGGCCTCATCGGCGAATTCCTCGGTGACGTTGACCTCGCACCGACCGAAGGACGTGGGCAGCTTGCCGGCCGCTCCAGTGGTTTCCTGCGTCCACGTCGCGCCGCCGTCCAGGGTCGAATACACGTCGCCGAACGTGCTGTTTGTCGTGCGGATGAAGCCCTGCGTGGCGGCTAGAGCCTTGCGCTCGTTCGGATGGAATTTTACGTCGACAAAGTTGCCGGCCTGCACTTGCCCCCACGAGGAACCGGCGTTGGTCGACCGCCGGATGCCCGTGCTCGTAGCGGCTAGCACAACGCTCGCATTCGTGGGATCAATAGCGATGCGGTTGACAAACTGAAAGTTCGCGTTGTCCGTGCTGGTGAGTTGGCTCCACGAGACGCCGTTGTCTGTGCTCTTGTAGATCCCTTCCCCAGGCAGGGCGTCGATGTTGGAAAAGCCCTCACCCGTCCCGGCGTACAGCACGCCACCCGGTGCCCGCGCCAGCGTGACCACCGCAAGACGGGGTAGAAAATCGTTGACGGGATACCAGTTCGCGCCAGCGTCCGTAGTGCGCCACACCCCGCCGCCCACGGCCGCGAGGTGCATGATGTTCGCATCATCCGGATCGATATCGATGGCCCGCACCCGGCCACCGACGTTGCCCGGCCCGATCCACGTCCAACTGTCGACGCCGCCGTCCCGGTTGATGCCCTGCACCGGCATCGCATCGAGATGCGCCACGCTCTTCTCAAAGGCTCTGCGGATTTCGTCATTCGTGGCCCCAGCGCGCATCTGCCGGCGCCACTCGGCGCGGCCCTCCGGCCCGGGCACGGCCTCTCCACGAAGCTTCGCCTGCTTGCGTGCAATCTTGTCGGCGATCACCTGATCGCTCAGACCAGTCAGACGGACGCCATCCATCGCATCCGACGGGAGAATCAAGGTGAGCGCAAATCCGACGAGGACCAGCGCCGCGCCAAGCGCGAGCCACGGGCGGGGAGACATACGGGGAACGTGGTGGGCAACGAGTGGGGTGGGCCCAAGAGCGTCTCGGCAAAGACGAACCAAGAGGGCGAACCAAGTAGCGCGCTCAAGGCAAACCGTTGAGCTATTCCATGTTAACGCTCCCCCCTTCCCCTGTCAACCGCCGCAGCGCCCACTGCCCCAGGGTCAATACGGCCCATCCGGCCCATCCCACCCAAACAACCAGCCAGTACGCCTCCTCACCTGAGGAATACCGCAGATACGTCGCCGGCGCGGCGAGCACCAGCCAGATCCATCCCGCCGGCACCCGCGCCAGAAACGGCACGAAG
>JBCDHV010000026.1:0-16175 GCA_038749615.1 Bacteroidota bacterium | reverse complement strand
TCGACATCGCCGTCCATGTCGAAGTCGGCGGCCTGGTAGCCGGTCTGCCCTTGGGTCGACTGCCACAGCAACGCATCGAGTCCCGTCACCAAGCCATCCCCGTCGGCATTGCCGGCCCAGAGCCCGCGTGTGCTGCTAGCTCCGTTCGAGAGGAGCTGCTGCGCGTTGACACCGAAGGCCACGTCCGAGGAAAACGGATCGGTGAAGTCGGCCCCTGCTGAGGTGAAGGTCGAGACGAATTGGGGCTCCCGTGTCACGACGCCCACATGGTTGCGGTGTTCGATCTGGAGGTAGTACAGACCGGGCGTCACGGCGGTAGGGAGGAATGGGGCAGGAGGGCCGGCGACGCCAAACTCGGTCAGGACGAGGGCCCGCCTGAGCACGGGGGCTGAGGCCGTTGGGTCCGGCGAGGTGGCTGGGATGAGGCTAGCGAGCACCCAATCGACGAGCGAGAAAAGGCCAGGCTGTGTCTCCGTCCCGGCGTAATTCCACGGAGGTGTATTGTATGGTTGCGCGGTAGGGACCGCACTTCCGAGCCGTCCGTTCATGGGAAAGATGACGTTCGGATCATAAGCGCCCGCGAGCACGAGGTTGGCTGTGACCCGAACGGACGCTTCCGTACCGCCTCGCTCGACCGAGCCGATGTCGCATCCGTCGTCGGCGTTCGTGGCCCCCAGATCGTTGGGCCGGGCTGGGGTGAGTGGGTCGCCGGCAAACCCGCGCTGGTCATACGGCATGAACGCGCACGAGCCTTGGTCGAGAACGAGGGTAGATGTCAAGTTGGGGAGGTGCGTGAGCGTCGGGCCGCCGTTGTCAGCCAAGACACCAAGGTCAGCATCGAGCGGCGCGCTGCTGGTCCCGACGGCATCCTGGTCTGTGTTGGGCAGGCCGGCCGTAAACAAACTGGCCGCGCCATCACTGATGCCGATCAGGTTGAAGCCCTCGGAGCTATTGCTCGACCCCGCGGAATCAAAGACGTCGGGTGCATTTCCGCCGTCCATGTCCGTGTTGCCGGCGAGAATGCTACTCTTGAGGCGCAGGGTGTAGAGAATCGAAAAGAGCCCACCTCCATTTCCGGTTGCCGTAGTTCCAGCCTGGTTTTCCGTGATAGTCCAGGAATCAATGTCCAGGATGTAGGTGAGGGTCGACCCGCTCAGGTAGAGCCCACCGCCATGCCCGCCGGCGGTGTTTCCGCTGACCGTCGAGGCCTCCCCGACTATGTTGGCCTGCTCGGCGTAGATCCCGCCTCCACGGTCGGCAGAGCTGTTGTTGACGATGGCGCTTTGATTGAAGAAGGCACCTCTGCCCTCGATGTAGAGACCGCCCCCTCGGCTCGCGGCTTGATTCTCTGAAACCGTTACTTGCTCTAGCGTGAGTGCCGCATTCGACGCATGGATGCCGGCTCCGCGCGGCGCGGTGTTTCCAGTGACAACCACGAACCGCAGGAGCAACTGAGCCAGGCTGCCGGTCCCGTTTACGTCGATACCGCCACCCTGGAGGTTTGTGCTTCCCATTCCTCCGGTCAGCGTCACGCCAACGACTTCCGATCCGCCCTGATCGATGTCAAACGTGAGGACGGGTCCGAACCCATTGGCATCGATCGTTAGTTCGTTCGGGCCATAGCCAAGAATCTTCAGACCGCCATTGACGGCCGGCAGGGCATCCACCAGTTCGATCCGGCCCGAGACTAGCAGATAAATCGTATCCACCCCGAACTGAGACCCGATGGGGCAGGCGTCCACGTTGGCCAGCCCGTTGGCAGCGAGCATGGCTTCCCGCAGGGTACACGTACCATCGGCGAAGTCGAGATCGTCCGTGGTGGTGGTGACGAAGTAGACCTCGGCCAACACAGGGGCCGATACGGGCAAAAACAAGAAGCAGGCGACCGTAGCTGCCGCGAGTGTGCGCACATTCATGGGAGGCGTGGTGTGGTGGTGGCCTCCACTCTTCTCGGCTTCACAGTACGAATTTCCAGGCTGCCGCGCGAGTCCAGTGCCCGTGACGCCAGCCTATTCCGCCCAGCGTCCGTTGCTAGGGACCCACTCTTCGAGCAGATCCTGGATGTCGACGATACCGTCGAGGTTGTAGTCGGCATAGGAATACGGCGGTTGGATGGCAAACTCGACGAACCAGCCGTTCAGGGCGTCCCGTGCGTTGACCGCGCCATTGCCGTTGGCGTCGCCCGGCCAGAGCGCGAACAGCGTGCCGGCGGTCGTTGAGAGCTCTTCCTGCGCGTCGAGTCCGAAGGCCGGCGTGGCTGCGTCTCGGAAGTTATACGTCGTGGTCTGATTCCACTCCAACTCGACCGGCAGCTCGCTCACCACGGGCAGGTGATTCCGGTGTTTGACGCCGATGTAGTACAACCCAGGATCGACGCGGAATCCGTTGAAGTTGTCGGGCGCGCTCATCGACCCGTTGTCGTTCAAGAGCACAGCACGCCGGCGGATGAGCGTGAGGCCACCGGGATCGTCGTGGCCGCCTTTGTAGACTTCCAGCAGCACCCAATCGACCATGTCGCTGGGCACGCTCGTCAGGCTTTCGGGGCCGGCGTAATTCCACGGAGCCGTGTTGTATGGTTGTGCGAGGGGGATCTGGCTGGTGAGGTCGGTGCGCATGAGAACGTCGGTGTGCGCGCCGGAGAGTAGGATGTCTACGTCGAGTTTGGAGGTGCGTATCTGTGCGCCTCGTTCGACGGCTCCAGAATCGCACCCATCCAATGTGTTGGTCTCGCCCGGGTTGTCGAAGATGCGCGTCGAGGAGTCCGTGCCGGCCCCGCGCTGATCGTAGAGGTCAGAAAAGCAGGTGCCTTTGTCGACGATGTAGTTGGTGCCGCTGAGCAACGGTAGGTGGGTGAGCGTGGGCCCGCCGTTGTCTTGCAAAGGCCCTAAGCTGATCACGAGAGGTGCCGTTCCATCACCGACGAAGTCGTTGTCGGTATTCGGGGTGCCCACAGGGAAGTCGGACGCATCGGTGTTGTCATTGATGACGTTGCCGCCGAGGCTGGTCACGAGTCCGGCGAAACTGGTCGACACGTTCGGGCCGGTGCCGGTTATGGCCGTGTTGTTCGAGATGATCGTGTTGCGCACAGTGATTTCGGCGTCGAGTCCAAGGCCGTCCATGTTCACTCCGCCCGATTTGCCGGCGGTGTTGTTCACGATGGTCGAACTCGAAACGAACACGGTATCGTCGATTCCGATGGAGAAGCCGCCGCCGGTATCTCCGAGCGAGCTCCCAGCAACGTTTTGGCTGATGGTCGTCCGAAAGATGTCGATCTCACTATTTCCAGAGTCAGGAAGGCCCTGGTCTCCCTTGATGCCGCCTCCATCGCCGGCGGCGGTGTTGTTGATGATCGTACTCTCGACCACTCGGACGTCCGCTTCACGGAGGTAGGAGAAGCCTCCCCCGCCGCTTGCTGAATTACCGTCTAGCGTGACACGTTCAAGCGTGAGCGTGCAGGTGAAGCAATCGATAGCACCACCGAGGCCCGTGGCCTGATTACCCGTCAGTCTCAGGTCGCGGAAGATGCCGGTTTCCCCGTTGTTGAGGCGCAGCGCGCCACCGTTGCCGCCTGGAATCGTGCTTGCCGAGGCGTCGCCGCCCGTTCCGGTGAACCCGGCGAACTCGAACACCTTTCCGTTGGGGGCACTGAACTGAATGGGGAAGAGCCGGCCAAACCCGTTCACGTCGATCGTGAGGTAGTCGACGCCCGGCCCGATGACCCGAATGCTGCCGGTGAGCGGTGGCAGTTCGAGCAACAGGTCAATCGTGCCGGTGACGGAGAAATAGATCGTGTCATTGACATCATCGCCGGCGGCGCAGCCGTCTACCGGGGCGTTCGTATTGGCGGCCGTGATGGCCTCGCGGAGGTTGCAGGTACCGGTAGTGGGATCGCTGTCATCGACGAGCGTGTTGACCCAGATGTCGGCGGCCGGCGCTGCGCCGGGAAGCGTGGCGAGTAGAGCGGCAAGGAGGAAGGTGCGCATAGTCCAGTAGATTGCCGATTTGTTAAATCGCCGATTTGTTAAATCGAACGGAGCGGGTTCACCCTAGAGACGATGTTTCGCGCTGCTGGCGGTCATCGGCTGGTTCGCCGGCTGCGATCACTCGCTCCATCTTCCATGGCTGGGAAGCCAATGAACCAACAGGTCCACCCGGTTCACGCTGCCGTCGAGGTTGTAGTCGTCGGCTAGGTATCCAGTGGCCGGCGCCGTGGCGAGCCAGCCGAAGAGCGCGTCGCGGGCGTTTACGGCACCCGTTCCGTTCGAGTCGCCGGGCCACATCTCGAAGAGGGGGCCTTGCGAGCTGGAGACGATCTCTTGCGGAGCCGTTCCGTACGCCGGCACCGTGCGCAGATCGAGGTCCGTCGTTTCGTCCCACGTCAGAAAGATGGGCGCGTCCGAGACGACGGCGAGGTGGTTGCGGTGCTGCACGCCGACATAATACAAGCCGGGCCGGATGGTGAAGCCGGGCACACCGTTCGTCGCCTCGATGTCGCCGTTGTCTTTCAATAGCAACGCCTTACGGTCCGAAATCACCAGCCCAGAGGCGTCTTCGTGGCCCCCTTTAAAAAGCGTCACGAGGACCCAATCCACCATGTCCGCTGGCACGGAGGTCAGCGTTTCAGGGTCGCCATAGGTCCACGGAGCGCCGGCGTAGGGTTGCGCGAGGGGGAGGAGTCCAGCTTGGTTGAGCGCGGTAGACATGATGACATCGGTGTGTGGCCCGGATAGCAAGGCCATCGCATCGAGCTTCGAGCGGACGGTGCCGCTCGCGCCTCGTTCGACCGCACCCACGTCGCACCCGTCGTCTGCGTTTGTCGCCGTCGGGTTGTCGACGGCACGTAGCGGAGCCGTCACGTTGCCAGCGCGCCCGCGTTGATCGTAGCGTTCAATGGCGGCGGAGACGTCGTCGCAGCTCCCTTGATCGAGGACATACGTGCTCGTCCCGTTCGGCAGGTGCGTGAATGTGGGTCCCCCGTTGTCGGCGAGCAGGCCGAGGTCGGCGGAGATCGGCGCGCCGAAGCTGCCCACGTAGTCGTTCTCCGCGTTCGGCAAGCCGGCCACGAAGTCGCTTCCCTGGTTGTTGCCGATCACGTTGTTGCCCAGGCTAGTCAGCACGCCGAACGCCGAATCGTAGTGGTCTGGGAAGGTGCCGGTGTTGCCGGCCACGATCGAGCTAAAGATTGTCAGCGAGCAGTCGTCGTTGCTGCACCGGATGCCGCCGGCCGTCGAGCCCTCGTTTTCGACCACCGTGGAGTTGTAGAGGACGATATTCGAGCCCTCGAAGCCATCGCCCTCGATGCCGCCAGCACTGACTCCTATATTGCCTGAGACGGTAGAGGTAAACACGGTGGCGTCTTTGACCACCATTCCGCCGGCTCCGTTTAGGGAGACGTTGTTGGAAACCGTCGAGGCGGTCATCGTCAAGGAGGTCGAGGCAGAAGACACGCTGAGTCCGCCGCCAATGGATGCCTCATTGCCATCGATGGTCGTCCGTTCGATGGTGATCTCACCGGAGGCGCTCACGCCGCCCCCACGGAGCGTTGCGGTGTTGCCATCGATCTTGGCGTCTCGGACGATCAACTGATCGGCACTGGACGAGATGGCACCGCCGCTGCTCGACGTGTCGCCGCCTAGCAGCCGTAGCC
This sequence comes from Bacteroidota bacterium, assembly GCA_038749615.1. Classification (GTDB taxonomy): domain Bacteria; phylum Bacteroidota; class Rhodothermia; order Rhodothermales; family DATKEJ01; genus JBCDHV01. The sequence continues at coordinate 10,528 of JBCDHV010000026.1, read as the reverse complement.
CTTGCACGACGGCTTCTGAGACGGAAGACGAGAACCGGAGGTGCCGCCCGAACCCGTTCGCATCGATCAGTAGCAGCTCCACACCCGGCCCGTTAATGCTGAGGTCAGCCGTCACCTCGGGGAGTTGCCCGATGAGGTTGAGAGTGCCGGTCACGCGGAAGTAGATCGTGTCCGCGCCGGAGCCGGCGGGGCAGGCGTCGAAGGGTGCGTCGGTGTTGGCCGCGGTGATGGCTTCGCGCAACGTGCAAGTACCGTCGCTAAAGTTCGTGTTGTCGACGAGGTCCGTCACCCAGAGGTCCGCTGCGGATGCAGAGCCGGCGATGGACAGGCAAACGACAGTCGCGATCAAGGCGACCGGGGAAAGGCGTGACATGTGAGGACGGGCAGGGTGGGCGGACGACTGAGCCTTCAGGCTGGCTCCAGATCGGATGAACGTGGGTAGGCTAGGCGACAGGTTGCATACCCGTATATACGTTTTTTCCAATGGATTACGGTCACCGGCTCCAAATTCGAGAGACCGCGTCCGTGTGTCCGCTCAAAAGCTCCTGATGAGTCCAGCCTGCTGCCACAGGGGCAAGTCGCCTAGCGTACCACGAGCCGGCTCGTCGAAGATGCCGTACGTACGAAATACACGCCGGCGGGCCAGTCCTGCACGTCGATGGCGGTCGTGCCTGGCTCCATACGCTCGATGAGCCGGCCCAGCACATCGAAGACGAGGGCGGGCTCGCGTAGGGGGTGTTCGAAGCGCGCCGAGTTGCTGGCCGGGTTGGGGTAGAGGCGAACCAGGGCCGGTGCAGCCGGCACATCGGCTCGGGCCGTGGACGTGGGCACGACGGCGTCCGGGCTTTGGCCCCGGTTGAGCTTGAGCATCACGGCGTCAGCGGCAACGAGCAAGGTGGAGGGCACGCCCTGCGTCGTGAACTCGGCGATGTCCTGGACGCCGGCGTCCAGAAAAGCTGTGCCGAGGTAGGTGTACCCGCGCGTCGCGACGTTGGTGAGGTTGAGGAACGTGTTCGATCCATCTGGGACAAACCGGACGGGTGCCCGCTCGGTGACTTCGCGGCCGGCGACTTGGTACGCGTAGGCATCGTACACGGCAGCCACGGGCACGTCGGCTTGGTACGTGAGCGTCGCGCCGGAGCCGCCGCGTGCCGTGAGGACTTGGTTGTTTGAGCTGAAGAGGCCGGCGCTTCCTTCCCCCTCGACGGTCGTCCAGGTGCCGGTTTGCACGGCCTCAGCGTCTTGGATCACGAGCGCCGGCGGTCGCCAATTCTCGGGGCGTTTGGGGACGGCAGCCGGCTCGGCAAACACATCGCGCCAGACCGCGCCCAGCTGCTTCGTCCCTTCGTAAAACCAGATCGACGTGCCGGCATAGTCAGCATCCCGTGTGGCCTCGACGAAATCGGCCACGAGAGCTTCTTCGGCGAGATACGTGCCGCTCTTGACCAGCGTGCCGGCGATCAAGCCATCGAATCCTCGGGAATCTGCTCTGGCCGATCCGACTTCGCGGTTGAACGATCCACGATCAAACCGGTACAGCTGCGGCATCAGAAAGTCGGCCGAGCGTGCGCCGGCCCAATTCGGCCACGTCTGGAGAAAATTGTTGTAGCCGTACGGGAAGACGATGGGCGCGTTCGAGATCGTCACGTGCGGTACGGCCGACTTGATCTCGTCATAGAAGCGCTGGTGGAAAGCGTCGAGTAGACGGGTGCGCCACTGCATCCACGCACCGTTTCGCGTAGTCGAGGGCGGATCGGTGCCCTGGTCAGCTCGAAAGGCGGCGATGTGGGCGTCGTCGTAGCCGAAGTCCGTTGTGGTACAGCACGAGCCGTTCTGGTGGGCGTTGCCGTATCGGATACGGTCGAGTTGCACGCCGTCGATGTCGTAGAGCAGTGCGAGTTCTAGCCCGAGCGTGATCAGGAAGTCCTGCACCTCGGGGTTGGCTTGGCTCATCCAGTAGAAGCCATCGTCGGCACGGGCGTCTCCCGTGGAGAGCCGTTTGCCGGCCCAGCCTGGCCGGGCTTTGAGAATTGGCCCGCCATCATCCTCGAACGAGGCCGCGAAGCCGTATTCCAGCCACGGATGCACCTCCAGCCCCACGCGGTGCGCCTCGGCGATGAGTTCACCCAGCAGATCTCGCCCTGCGAAGTCAGGATGGACGGAAGCGCCCGTCACCAGCGCCATCGTCTCGCTGGGGTAGAGCGTGTACCCGTTGTTGTAGACGACCGGGACCACGGCGTTGAACCCCCATGCCGAGAGCGAGTCCATCGCTGCCGCAATACTCGCCTTCGAGTCGAACACGCTAGATGCAACGTTGGTCATCCAGGTCGCGCGCAACTCCTGGGCAGTGGCAAGCCGGGGGGAAATCGCCAAGAAGACCACCAGTGCTATCAAGAGCGATCCAGCGCGCGAGTGTTTAGTGTTTGACTGGAGAGCATGCTCTTCAGCGTGTTTAGTGTTTAGATCGCTTCGCGGGAGCGTGTGTAGCATCCTGTTCGTTCCTGCTTCGAGGCTGAAATGATTCAAGCGTCTCGTGAGTCTGGGTTACTCGGTTTCAGCTGCCCGGCCCCGACCACAATCCAAACACTAAACACCAAATACTAAACACTAGGCGCTAGCCTAAAACGAAAAGCCGACGCTCACATACTGCACCCCGCCGAGCCGGCCACGGTCCACGAACGCGTAGTCCGCTTGGAGGCCGCGGTAGGCAAGGCCGGTACCGAGCGAGAGGCCGCCTTCGGCATCGGCGAGGAAGAGTTGCCGGTAGCCGCCGCGCAGATAGAGCAGTTCCATAATGCCGTATTCCAAGCCGGCGTTTAGGTAGCTCTCGTTATTGTTCGGGTAGAGGGCATCGGCGCTGACGGTGAGTTGGTTGGCCCGTGTGTTCATCAGCTCGTACGCCGCGCCAAACCGGAAGGCGACGGGCAAGTCCCAATTGCCCGTGCGGATGTTCGCGACGATCCCGTCGTTGTTGCCACGCACGCGCGGGTCGAGGTCGACGCGGACGGCAGTGTCCGTGCCGTCGAGTTGCATTTCGGTGCCGAAGTTGGTGATCGCCATGCCCAACACGACGCGGTCGAACGGCGTCCGGTAGGTCAGGCCAACATCGACGGCCATGCTGCTCGCGCTCATGTTCCAGACCTGGCTGGTCACGTACTTGGCTGTGCCCCCGATGTTGAACCGGTCGGTGAGCCGCCGGCTGTAGGTGAGGCCGAACATGATGTCCTGCACGCGAAAGACCTCGCCGGTGCCGTCGACGCGCTCCTCGGTAATGACATCCATCTCGCCGGTGGTCATGGCGTAGGCCGAGACGGCGACCTTGCCGGCCGTCCCGAGGTCGAGCATCGCAGCGCCATAGTTCAGGTCGATGCCAGCGAACCACTGCGTGTTCGAGAACTGCACGGCCCCGCCACGCAGATCCGCCGCCAGCGCCGGGTTCCAGTACAGCGACGACAGGTCCCGCCCGGTAGCCACGGCCGTTTCACCCATCGACACGCCCCGCGCGCCGACGCCAATCTGCAAAAACCCCGCAGCCGTCGTGCCGACTTTGGATTGCGCGTTTGCGTCTGAGTAGGACATCAGGGCCAACGCAAAGCTGAGAACCAATAAACGTACGCGCATGGGTTGGGCGGTTCTTGGTTGGGTGGTTGGGCAGGGCTGACCCGCAGCGAGCAGCGCGAGCGTCCTGCCCAACCGAAGACTAATTGACGATCGCAAACTTGCCGACTTTCTCGCCGATACCGGGGGCTTCGACGTGGTAGACGTAGAGGCCGAAGCTGACTTCGAGGTTGTCTTTGGTCAGCAAGTCCCAGTAGACGACACCGTCGTTGTCGTTGTCATTTTGCAACTCTTGGATGAGGTCGCCCGAGACCGTGTAGATGCGGATGGTCGCCTGAGCCGGCAGGTTGATGAAGCGGATGAACCGCTCGCCACGGCCGCTCAGGAACGGCTGCCGCTCCAAAATCGAGGCGCCCAGATACGGGTTTGGTACGACCTTGATTTCGTCCAGCAGCGCCTCGCCGGCTCCCGTGTTGTCTTGATCGGCGATGGTGGAGAACCGGTACGTGTCGCGCTCGGAGAACGGAAGCTGATTCCTCACGATGTAGGTGTCGCCAGGCTCAGGAAGGACCCACTCCTCCTCAGGTCTGGGTTGGTTGTCTGCATCGAGCGGAGGCTCGAAGGTGACGCTCCAGGAACTCGACAAGATCGGAGCGTTCGGCCGGTTCCGGTAGGCGAGATAGACCGTTTCACCTACGTCGATGGCTCCATCGTTGTCCTGGTCAAAGAAGACAAAGTCGAGCGGCTCTTGAGTGTCGAGTTCGTACACCTTGAAATCCACAGGGGCCAAGCGCCTACCCGTAGCATTCGTAAAGGTGGAGTCGACTCCGGATCCTTCTTCGAAAACCTCAATCACGAAGGAAATCGGCTGCCGTGGGCTGTTGAAGGTGAGCGGCATGACCGTGGCCAGCAGGTTAGTCTCGGACTCGCCTGTCCAACCCGACAGCTGCTGCGCAATGGCCTGATTTGGGAGTTGGTTCTCAAACCGTAAAACGAGACCAGCATCGAGGAACTCCGAGGTCCAATTCCGCCTAAACTGACCCGTTGATGAGTTGATGGGGACGGGGGCGTCTTCTACGAGAAACTCATCCGTCGTTTCGTTGAGGACGCTGAAGGAGACCGTTTCAAGCTCGAGGTCTTTGGCCACGGCCTCGGTTTTGAAATCGACACGGTAATTGGCATCAGTGAGGGCTGCTCGGTTGACCACCTCCACCTGAATGTCTCCTGTAGACACTCCGCGCGTCCGGTCCAGAGTTTCCACGTCCGTACCACCAGTGATCAAGTTGCTGGCTTCGGGGTTAGGCGTCGCCACTGCGGTATTCCGGTCCAGGGCTTCGATTTCCCCGTTGACGACCCGGATGGAGGCCGGCGATTCACTGGGGGTAATCGGGAAGGCGAATTCGAGTTCAGAAATTCCGCGCTCGAAGAAATCATTGTCGTAGCCAGCGTCATAGGCAGTAACGGCGTAGTAGTACGTCCGCCCATTGATGACATCTGTGTCGACGAAATAGTGCTCCAGGCCGGTGTCGTTGCCCATGAAGTAATGGATTCCCGTGGGGGCTCCGATTTCCTCTCCAAACTGGAGCGGGTGTGGCCCCGTCAAGCCGTTGGCGAGGTCAAACTGGATGACAGGCTTTTTGAAGACGGGGTTGCCGAGTGCGTCCGTAATGTCTTCCGCGTCAAGAAATTGGGGGTCCGTGGACCGGTACACCCGATACCCTTCGAAATCACGACCGTAGACGGGATCAAGCCCTTGCTCCGCAAGATCGTCCCAGATCAGCGTGACTTGGCCGTCTCCGGAAATAGCCGTAAGCGTCGGCTGGATCGGGGGTTTGGCAAAGCGATAATCGCTGTCAAAGATCTGCTGCGCGACCACGGCGTTTTGGAAAACGGCCTGTTCGTCGAAGCCGAAGAGCCAGCAAGTGGAGAATCGCTCGGTTTGGCCGGGGCGAAGGTTGAATGGGCCGCTGCCGAAAATCCAGTACTGGTTGACGCACTGTTGCGGTACCGTAAAGAAGTTCGGCTGGATGCGCGGCCAGACGTTCTCCTCGTCGGTGATCAAAACTGCACCAAAGAGCGGAGCAGTGAAGCTTGTCAGCCCGACCTGGTCCGACTCGTCGTTGTCGAGCCGGCCGAAGTTGGGCTCGCCCTGGTCTGGCCGCCCGTTGCCTTCGCCTTCGTCTGGGCCAGGATAGCCTTCCGTGAGCGGGCCCGCGCCATCGGCACCGACATCATCCAGGTTCGGGTTCCAGTCGCCGTCTTCATCGCCGCTCCAGTGCTCCTTATCGTCCCCGTAGATGCCTACCGGGCCAAAAATCAGCGAGCCGGCATCGTTATCGCGCCGCTCGTCCAGCAAGCCATCTGCGTCGTTGTCGATTCCGTCGTTTGCGATGCCTGGACTTTCGAGAAACTTCCAGCCGACGTAGCCCGGTGGAATCTCTCGGTTGCGGGTCCAAACCCCGACGTTGTCACAGTCCCATCCATAGACCATGTCAAGTCCAGCTTCGAAGGCCGCGGCGTCGTCCGTCGTGCCTCGCCCACCGGGTCCCATGTCGGCGTAGCCACCAAAGAAGATGGGGTTTTCGTTCGGTGTGTAGTCAATCGAACCCGCGTTTACCACCTCGTAGTAGATGAAGAGGATGTCCTTGGCAAGCGGGTGAGCCCACTGGAAAAGCCGAGTGCTGACTTGCATGCCCAGGCCTCCCCATTCGGGCTCACTTGCGTACGGGCGGACGTCGAACTCGGTGTTCCAAGAATCATCGTTGACGTAGTAGACCTCTTGATCTGCGTTGAACTGATTGAGCCCGAAAAACCCATTCCAGGCTCCATCGAAGCTAGAATCCTTGTCTGGCCAACTGGCCGGCCACGACCTCGGGTTCAGGCTATTCGCGATCTCCTCCTGGTCCTCTGCGATGCGGAGATATCCTGGTTTGGGGTGAAACTTCTGCCGAACGTTCGTCTGGTTGTCGATTTCTCCTTCAGAATCTGTGTATCCGTCAGAAATCACGATCACGCGGTTCCCGTTGCGGTCGACGATTTGCGCCGCCACGTAGCCGGTCATTTCATGGATGTGATCGTGCCCGGTCCCGCGTGGCCAGACCCCGCCGATCGGGCTCTCGCCGCCACGGGCGACGGTTCCGTAGTTCGTGACATCGGTCTCGACTTGGTTCGAGTTGATCACGAATGCCCGTCGCGCATTGGGGTCGCTGCGGGTGTCATCCACGAACTGGCCGTAAGCCGGCGTGGCTAGGAGAAGGAGGAGAACGAAATACCGCATGGGGGAATCGGGAATGTCTTACTGAAATCTGAGGCCGGCTTGGCTGATGGTTGTTGGTTGGGCAGTTGGGTGGCATCTGCTTATCCCATCCAACTGCCCAACCGACAACTAGAAGCCGACCTTGAGACCAAATCTCAAGGTCCGAGGAACGGGCTGGGCGGCGGGGTTGAGGGCAAAGTCGTAGCGGGTGTTGACAACGCCGAGACCGTTGGCAAGGTGCGCGGCTTCCTCCCGTGGGTCGAGGCGGGGGAGGAAGTCACGGCGGACGGTGTCGAAGGCGTTATCGAGCCGGATGAAGACCTGGGGCGTAAAGCCGGCGAGGTCAAACTGGTAGTACGCGCGCAAATCCACGAAGAAGCTACCCCGGTAGCGTGCGCGGTTGCGCAGCTCCACAAAGCTAGAGCCGGTCTGGGCGTTGCGGGGCGTGAACGGAAAACCAGACGTCGCGCGGCTAACGACGCTTGCACCCCAACTGGGCGTGTTGTAGCTCACAAACAGGTTACCGCTGTGCCGAGCGTCCCAGTTCAGCGGAGCCAGCGAGACCGCGCCTTCGTTGCGGCCGGCTGCATCGAAGAATTCTTGCTTGGGATCGCTCGCGATGCCCTTGGCGGCCTGGTAGGTGTAGTCTGCACCGGCGGAGACCCCCATTTCGCGCACCACGACGTCAAGTGCTACCGTGACGCCGCGGACGGCTCCGTAATCGTCGTTGGCGTAGCGCCCGTAGAAGTCGGCGCGGTAGGTCTCGAAGAGATCTGTGCCAAGTAGGTTGCGCACATCGCGGTAAAACATCGTGACATCGACGGCCGAGAAGTCGTTCAACTGCTGCTGCACGCCGATCTCGTACATGTCGGTGCGCTGCGCGTCCAGGTTGGCGTTGCCGACGAACTCGCTGAAGACGCCCACGACTTCGAATTCCGGATTCTCGTAGAGCCGGGCAAATTCCGGGATCTGGAAGAACTGCCCGTACGAGGCATGGATGACGCCGCGCTCGGTGATCGGGAAGGCGAGGCCCAGGCGAGGGGAGAGCTGGATCTTGGGATCGACATCCTCGAAGGCCTCGTCCGCCGGCCCGACGAAGATGCGGTTCGAGGGATCACGCAGATCAGTGGGGATGACCGATTGCGGGTCGAAGTAATCCAGCCGGAGCCCGACGTTTACGATCAGATCCTGGATCTCGATCTTGTCCTGGATGAAGGCCGCAATTTCGAGCGGATTGACGCTGTAGGTATCGTTGTTGAGCGAGGTGACCGGTGGGATGAACCGCTCGTAGGTGCCGAAGCGAATCGGGTCGACTTCGATGCGGAAGAACTCGAAGAACAGGTCGTGGTAGCGGACCTCGGCGCCCAGTTTTACGAGGTTCGACTTCGTGAGCTGCGTCGTGAAATCGAACCGAGCCGCATACGTTCGGCTGTCACGGTTGAGCACGTCTGGGATAAGCCCGCCGGTCTCAAAAACGAACTGCGGCTGGATGCCTCGCCCGAAGACCGACGTGTAGCGCTCGTCGTTGGGGTCTTCGAAGAGCCGGTTGTCGAGCTCGTTGACGTAGAGCGCGAGGTTCAGGTTGTAAAACGACCGCGTGCCGAGGGTCTGCTCGAACTTGAGGAGATGATTGTAGGAGGCCGTCTCGCTGGTCGGGACGCCGTCCGGGTTGAGCCGGAAGGCGTGGTTGTAATTGCGGCCGGTTGTGGTGTTGGCGAGGAGGTTGTAGCTGGCCTTGAACGTCGGCGTGACTTGCCACGTCACCTTGCCCTGGCCGGACATGCTCTCGAAGGGATTCATCGCCACAGCGGCCCCATCGCCCGTGGCCACGATGTTCCAATCATCCGGGTTGGTGGCTTGGAAAGACGACGAGTCCGACGGCAGGAACCGGCGTTCGCCGAAGAGCCAGTTTTGCTGATCGGTGAGCCGGCCCGACAAGTAAAACGTCATGTTCGGCAGCGGGAGCGGTCCGGAAAAGCTCGCTTCATAGTTCTGCTGCGACGTGGCCGAGTAGCCACCGAGATCCTGGAAGATGTCAGTGTTCGACGTGGCAAACCCGCCCACGTCTCCAGAGAACGATCCCGAAAACGTCTCCGACCCCTCGCGCGTTACGATGTTGACAATGCCCGACATCGCTTGCCCATATTCGGCATTGAACGTCCCCGAGATGACCTCCAACTCGGCAATGGCGTTGTTCTCCACCGGGACGGCCAGTCCGTTCGTGAACGGGTTCGAGACCGCGATGCCATCGACGTAATACTGAATCTCCGAGGAACGGCCGCCGCGGATGTGCAAGCTGCCGTCGAGGCCGGTCGTGATGCCGGCTTGGAGTTGGAGCGCATCAGAGAAGTCGTCGATGGGTAGCGCTTCCAGTTCCTCGCTAGAGACCTTGGCCGATGACGAGGTAAGGTCCTTCGTCACCAAAGAACGCTCGGCCGTCACGATGACTTCTTCGCCCACCAAACCTTCCCCGCTGAGCCGGAAATCAACCGTCGACGTGCGGTCGACCTGCACCCGGACGCCCTGTTGCACGGTCGTGGCATAGCCGATGAAGCTAGCCTCGATGATGTAGGTGCCTGGGCGGACGTTGAGAATGAAGTACTCTCCCTCACCGTCGGTCGCTGCGCCCTGCAGCGCTTTCATCCCGACTTCCTTCCCATTCTCAATCTTCGACCGGATAATGACGCTGGCTCCGGGCAGCGGCTCATTGGTCTGCGCATCGATGACCTGGCCGGCTACTTTGCCGCTCGTTTGCGCAAAAACATGGCAGGGGATCAGGGCAAGAGCGCTGGCCAGCAGGATAGGCAAGACCAGCGGCAGGCGGGGCCGGCTACGCATGGGGAGTGGCGTGGGACGTGTGGTGTCAGGTCGTGGCGTGATGAATATACACGCGGAAGATGAGGAGTGGAATGGAGTTTTCACGGCTCACGTGCGCGTATCGGTCAAATCAAATTCACATCACCGCAACATTTTCTTGACAGCGCTTCCGGGAGGGGATTATCATGTGCCTTACATGAGAGGCGCTACGCCCTCTGGACACCACACTTATCCCCCACACCACATTCCCAAATGCGACAAGCACTCTCCTTGGTGTGCTGTGCCCTAGCGATATGCTGGGCCGGCACTGCACAGGCACAGTCGGTAGCGGGCACGTACGTCATCACCCTGAACGGGATGGACGTGACCGTGGACGGCGAGGTCGGAGACTGGGCAGACGCTCAGTTCCTTTCGATTAGCCAGAACCGGCCGTTCCTGCAATACCTCGAATTCAGCCCCGACCCCATCGACGGCGACGATGATTTCAGTGCCTTCATCGGCATGAAAATGACGGAGACCGACCTCTTCATAGGTGGCCGCATCGTCGACGACGCGCCGCTGCTCTACCCGCGCACGCAGGAGAACGCCGGCTCGCTCTTTGCCGACGAGCACCTGGGTCTCTACATGGGCTTCTACGACATCGGCTCGATGCCGGCGAGCCCGCATGCCGAAGTCGTGCCGCTGATCGACCCGGCCTCCGGCGACACGCTGGCCAACGGCCGGACCTACCGGATCAGCCCTGATCTCGACGACACAGGCACGACGCTCGGTGCCGACCACCAGATCGGCATCCACTTGCAGCCCTACGAGACGGTGCTCGACAACGGGGCCTTCTACGCTGCTGAAGAGGACGTGATTGCTCAGATCTACGGCTACCTTGGCGTGCCGGTACAGGGC
>JBCDHV010000025.1:0-16258 GCA_038749615.1 Bacteroidota bacterium | reverse complement strand
TCAGCATCGTCTGACCAAGCTAGCGCCGAGACTTGGTTCTTCGTTTTCTGGTCAGTTGTGCCGGCAGTAGATTCCTTCACCGCCACTCATCCCTGAGCCGGCGGCTGTAACGAAGCCGGCAGACGGCTTTCCAAGGCGTCTTGCCTCCATTCATTTTACTGTTCACATCATGGTTGCACGAGTAGTTGGGTTCTTGTGTCTCGTTGTTGCCCTCGTTGGGTGCCAGAAGGAGACGCAGGTCGATCTCCCAGCGCCCACGGATGAGGCCGGCGACGTGGCGGTAGGGCCGGCTGAAGAGGAGATGACGGAGGTCGTGTTTGTGTGCCAGTTTGGGTATGCGAAGAGCCTGGTGTCGAGTCATCATTTCGAGGTCATGGTGCAGGAGCGTGGGTTGCCGGTTCGCGTCGTGGCGCGGGGGATGACGCCGGCCGATCAGGTGCCACAGCCGCTCGTCGAGGCGCTGCGGCAGGATGGATTCGAGGTAAGCGGATACGCTCCGCAGGTGGTCAGCCAGGCCGAATTGGCTGAGGCCGACTACGTGATCTCCTTCGAGGACGAGCGGCCGGATACGCCGGCTGGGGTGACCGAACTCAACTGGACCGACATCTCGATGCTCGACGAGAACTACGAACGGGCGCGCGACGAGATCATTGGCCGGCTCGTTCAACTGCTGGACGACATCGAGTCGAACGGATGAGCCGAGTCGTCTTTGCGATGACGGGGGCGGCGCACCGAAACACGCGCGCACTCCGGCAACTCGGGGCACTTCATGCGTCGGGCCGGCAGGTGACGGTCGTGTCGAACAGCGCGGCGGCGGATGTCGAGGAACTGCCGTTTCCGGCGGAAGCGCGAACCGTGGCGATGCCGGCCGGCGGGGGACCCAAGTTTTTCTGGCGTTGGCATCGGGCCGTGCGCGAGGGGTTGTCGGCCATCACAGACGCAGACGTGGTGCATGCGAGCGATCTGTACGTGCTGCCGGCATGCGCCCGGCTCGCGAAGAGGCTGGGTGCAAAGCTGGTGTTCGACGCGCGGGAATTGTATCCGTACGTAGCGTCGACGGCCGGCCGGCCCTGGGCGTCGCTGCTCTGGTTCTTGGTGCAGGACCGCTCGATTCGCGAAGCTGATCAGGTCTACACGGTGAGCGACAGCATCGCAGACCGGCTGGCCGACATGCACGGGATCGCTCGGCCGGAGGTGGTGCACAACGTGTCCGTACTGCCGGCTCCCACGTCACGCACGGAAACGCTGCGGCGGCGGCTCGGTCTCTCCGATGAGGTGTGCATCGTCTTGCATCAAGGCCAGATGCGCGTCGACCGTGGCAACGAGCGCTTGATCGAGGCGATGCGGACCGTTGAGGGCGCAGTGCTGGTGTTTCTGGGCGATGGACCGCTAAAGCCGGCGCTCCAACGCCTCGCCGAGGATCTACCGAAGCAGGTGTATTTCCTGCCGGCCGTGCCGCCGAATGAGCTGTTGGACTACACGGCGTCGGCTGACATCGGGGTGACACTCCTGGAGGATACCTGCCTCAATCACCGGTTTGCGCTCCCGAACAAGCTGTTCGAATACCTGCGCGCCGGCGTGCCGGTCCTTGCGTCGGATTTACCAGAGGTGGCCGGCGTGGTGACTCGGTTCGAGGTAGGCCGCGTAGCCGATCCAGGTAGCACCGAAGACGTGGCGCGCGTACTTCAGTCGATGATCGACGACGCGCCGGCCCGTGCCGCGTGGCGAGCCAATGCCCCGGAGGTGTTTGAAACGTTCGACCCGGATCGGGTGTCCAAGCGGTTTCTGGATGCGTATCCTGCGTGAGCGCCCGTTCAACCTCAGATCTTCCCAGCCTACTCGAATGAGAGTTCTACCCACGGTTCTATGTGCCGGCGTCCTGCTCGCTAGCCACGCCCTCGCCCAGCAACCGGCCGATACGTTGCCGGCGCCGGCGTGGGTGAGCGTCGAGGCCGCGCTGGCTGAGGCGAAAGAGCGGGAAGCGAAAACGATGGTGTTCGTTTACACCGAGTGGTGCGGGTACTGCCGGAAGACGACGCGCGACGTGCATTCGAATGCCGAGGTGCTTGACATCTTGAACACGCACTTCGCCGTGACCCGCCTCGACGCCGAGAGTGATGCGCCGGTGACCTTCAAGGGGATCGAGGCAACGGAAGCCGAACTCGCCCAAGCGCTCGGCGCTTCCGGTTTTCCCACGACGGTCTTCCTCGACGCTGAGGGCAATTACATTTCAAAGCTCCCCGGCTACCTCCCTGCCGACCAGTTCCAGACGATCCTGGCCTACATCGCGGAGGATGCGTTCAAGGAGCAATCGTATGAGGAGTTTATTGCTGGTGGATAGGTAGACAGGTACCAGGGGAGGCGTGGGTTCCATCCTAAGGCGGAGAGGTCCGCTGAACCTTGGCGTTCCTCTCGCATCTCACTCAACCATTCGCCCACTCACCTTTTCCACGCGAACCAAGTGAGCATCATGCAGTCAGAAAATGTCTGGGAGTACCCGCGTCCGCCGCGGTTGGAGGCGGTGCCAGAGCGGGTAACGATCGAGTTCAACGGGGAGGTCATTGCCGACACGAATGCCGCGTACCGGGTGCTGGAGACGAGCCATCCGCCGACGTATTATTTGCCGCCGGCTGATCTGGCAATGGAGCACATCGAGCCGGCCGGCGGGCGTTCGCTCTGTGAATGGAAAGGGTCGGCACAGTACGTTACGGTCCGCGTGGGCGAACGAGTCGCAGAGCGCGTGGGGTGGCGTTATCCGCGCCCGACGCCGGCCTTTGCCGCCATCAAAGACCACATCGCCTTTTACGCCGGCCCGATGGACCGCTGCACCGTCGGTGGCGTCGAGGTGACGCCGCAGCCCGGCGGGTTCTACGGCGGCTGGGTGACCCCAAACCTGACCGGGCCCTTCAAAGGCGGCCCTGGAACGATGGGATGGTGACGGGATTTATGATTTCGGAGGTATGATTCATGACCCCGATTTCGCTACGTTGCCTGACCAGCAGACGATCTTTCTAGTTCAGTAACCCTATTCCATCATGGCTGGACATAATAAATGGTCCAAGATCAAGCGCAAGAAAGGCGTGAACGATGCACGGCGCTCCAAAGTCTGGGCGCGCATTACCCGTGACATCATGGTGGCCGCTCGCGAGGGTGGGGGAGACCCGGGCATGAATGCCCGCCTGGCGCTCTCCATCGACAAGGCGAAGGCGGAGAACATGCCGAAGGACAACATCGAGCGGGCCATCAAGCGCGGCACCGGTGAGATCGAGGGGGCGGATTACGTCGAAACGAGCTACGAGGGCTACGGCCCGGCCGGCGTCGCGGTGTTCGTCGAGGTGCTGACGGACAACACGAACCGCTCCGTCGCCGACATCCGGCACTTGTTCGGCAAGCACGGCGGCAACCTCGGCACCAACGGTAGCGTCGCCTACCTGTTCGACCGCAAGGGCATCATCGAAGTGTCCGCTGACGGCCTCGACGAGGAAGACCTTTTCCTGATGGTCGCTGATGCCGGCGCCGAAGACCTCGAAAGCGACGGCGAGTCGTTCACGATCACCACATCGCTCGAACAATTCGGAGACGTGCAGTCGGCACTCCAGGAAGCCGGCATCGAGCCGAGCGAATCCAACCTCGAACGCATCCCGACCACCACCGTCACCGTCTCGGCTGACGATGCCGCCAAAATCGGCCGGCTCGTCGACGCTCTGGAAGACCACCAAGACGTTCAGGCCGTCTTCACCACGCTGGAACTGGATGAGGAGACACTGGCTGCGCTTGCTGAAGGGTAAATGGCTTCGCCAAGTGTTCAGTGTTTAGTATTTAGTGTTTAGACCACTCGATGATGAGCCCTAAACACCGAACACATGATCATACTTGGCATCGACCCTGGCTCGCGGAAGATGGGCTACGGCGTGGTCGAAGTGATCGGGCCTCGGCATCGGTTGATCGATTACGGTACCTATCGGCTCCCATCGAGTGCGGAACACGTGTTTAGGCTCAAGCTGATTTTCGACCGGGTCACGGAATTGCTCGTCGAGACGAAACCGGACGAGTGTGCAGTAGAGATGCCGGTGTATGGAGAGAACCCACAGTCGATGCTCAAACTGGGGCGTGCACAAGCTGCAGCAATTCTAGCTTCGATTCAGCGGCAGGTCCCTGTGACGGAATACACTCCGAAGGAGGTCAAAAAAGCGGTCACCGGGAAGGGAAATGCAGCCAAAGAGCAGGTGGCCTACATGGTCAAGTCAATGCTCTCCTTCAGCGAAGACCGTGGAGATGATGCTACGGATGCGCTGGCGGTTGCGTTATGCCATGCGCATCGGTTCAACAACCCGGCTGCTCCCTCGAAGCACAAGAATTGGGCGGATTTCATCGATGCGAACCCGAACCGCGTCGCCGGCAACCGAACAGCCGGCGGGAAGCGCACCGTGCGTCATCCGAAGGGGTCAGGACGGTAGGTTCGCTGCACTCACGTGGCGAGTGAGCATGTTCACTTCGTTCACGTGGCGGGTAGCAGGTGGATCGCTGTGCTCACGTGCAAGAGTGGTCACGGGGAAGCGTGGATGGGTGACGAGGCTCGCTCTGCTCGGGTTTGGAATGTGTTCTCGTGCAGAGAACTAAACACTAAAGACCAAACACTAAACACGCGTGCGCAGCACGCTCTAGTACCCCCGCTCTTCGTCGCGCACGCGCACGACTTCCGATACTTCTTCGAGATCGAGGCGGCCGTGGCTCATCATCACAATCAAGTGACCGATTTGCTGATCCTTGTTCGGGGCCTGGTTCCATTCAGGATGGGCTTGCTCGATGATGCTGATCAAAATTCGGATGTAGGGGTAACGGGCTTCCTTGGTCTCCAACTTGGAGATCGACTCAGCAAATAGTTCGGCATTGCGACCTACTTGCCTGTCGACAATAGTCGTTTTGAGCATGCTTACGATGGGACGGGACAGTGAGAAGAGAAGCGGGGTGGTGGGGCCGGCTGAGTAGTGAAGAGATGCGCTAGTCTGAGCCGGCACTCAAGCAAGATATATGCGACCCGTAAACCCGTGTTCCCGAATAAGGTGGACAGCTTTTCTGAGCCGGCGAAGAGGCTGAGCCTAAACCAAAACCTAGCGAAACGTGAGGCCAGACCTACGCGTAGCACGGTGCCAAGAAACCCCGTGCTGAACGCTATCTGTGAGCCGTACTCGAAGTCCATACCGTCTTGATCTGTTGCCGGTGGTGCCACCGTTCAACCGGCGCGCCCGCTTTTCCACGCTTGGCCCAGGAGACCTCGTCTACTATGGTCCCATGCCGTCCTACTACGGGATCGGCGAAGTCGTGCAGATGGCGGATCGGTACGTCGTGGTCGACTTCAGGGGGACGGGCAACTTCGGCGTCCACCGAGACACGCTAGAGCAACAGTACCTCATCCCCATTCCCACCACCCGCTTTGCGCAGCTCTGAGAGGTCCTCCAAAGCCGTCCTCTGAGCGAATGCGCAGCACACGCATTCCTACATGGCTGTCCTGTCCGTCCACCACGTCGTCAAGCGCTACGGCGAGAAGGTGGCCGTCAACGATGTGTCCTTCAATGTTGAATCGGGGCGCATCTTCGGGTTGCTCGGCCCCAACGGAGCCGGCAAAACGTCGACCATCCGCATGATCACCCACATCACGGTGCCGGATTCCGGCTCGGTGACGTTTCAGGGCCGGCCCGTCGGGCGGTGGAGCCAGGAGCGGATGGGGTACCTGCCCGAGGAGCGGGGCCTGTACAAAAAGATGAAGGTCGGTGAGCAGTTGGTGTACCTGGCAATGCTCAAGGGGCTCGACAAATCCACCGCCACCGACCGGGTCAAGCACTGGCTCGACCGCTTCGAGGCGCGCACCTGGGCGACTAAGAAGACGCAGGAGCTCTCCAAAGGCATGCAGCAGAAGGTGCAGTTCATCGCAACCATCGCGCATGATCCCGACCTGCTGATCTTCGACGAACCGTTTTCTGGCCTCGACCCGATCAACTCCGACCTGCTCCGGGAGATCATCCTCGAACTCAAAGACCAAGGCAAGACCATCTTGTTCGCCTCGCACCGTATGGAGCAGGTCGAGCAAATGTGCGACGACATTTGCCTGATCTCGAACGGCTCGGCGGTGCTCAACGGCCGGCTGCGCGACGTGAAACGGCAGTTCGGGCGGGACACCGTGGCGATGGAGTTCGATGGCGACGCATCGTTCTTGGCCGGCATGGAGTCGGCCGGCACGCTGCGCATCACCGAGCGGACGAACAACCATGTCGAAGTCCGCCTCACCGATCCGTCGACTGCTCAGGAGATTTTGCGCCACGCCGCCGCGCAGTTGACGGTGTACCGGTTCGAACTCGTCGAGCCGAGCTTGAACGAGATCTTTATTTCAGCAGTGCAGAATTAGCGCTCTGGCGAGCGCCGGTTCTCGGTTGGGCTGTTGATGGGTGGGCAGAATCCAAGTGCTACGTACAGAAAGCTGATTTTAACTCATTTCCGATTCGATGCGAACGATTTCCATCATCTTTCAGCGTGAGTATCTCCAGCGGGTTCGCTCGAAGGGGTTCATTCTGGCTACCCTGCTCGGCCCTGTGGCGCTGCTGCTGCTCATGGTGCTGCCCGTGTTGACTACCGTGTGGGTGTCTGACGACTCGACGCGGCAGATCGCCGTGGTAGACGAGACCGAGCAAGTCGCCCAGCGGCTTCAGTTGCCGGACCGGTATGAATTGGTCGATCCCGCGCCGGAAGACACGTTGCGCGAACGCGTGCTGGCCGGCACGCTCGACGGCTATTTACTCTTGCCAGCGGGCGTGCTCAGCGGGGAGGCAGGTGCCACCTACTACTCGAAGAGCGGAGGGGGAGGGCTGAGCGAAGTCACCCTCAGCTTTGCCATCGAAGACGCGGTGCGGAATCAGCGCGTCCTGGATGCCGGCGCGTCCGAAGAAGTGATCGAGTTGATGGACTCGAGCGTGAAGGTCGAGCGTGTGAAGCTGACCGAAGAAGGCGAAGCGGCCGACCAAACTGGCTTCATGATCGCCGTCGGGTACTTCATGGGCTTCTTGATCTACGTCTGCATGTTTTTGTACGGCACACTCGTCATGCGCGGCGTGATCGAGGAGAAGAACAGCCGGATCATGGAAGTTGTGGTGTCTTCGGCCAAACCGTTTGAACTGATGATGGGCAAGGTGCTCGGCATCGGCGCGATGGGGCTGACGCAGTTCGTGGCGTGGATTCTGCTCTCGGTGGCCGCGCTTGCCGGTGCCGGCCCCCTGATCGCGCTCTTCCTCGATCCGTCTGATTACGGCCTCACGGACAGCGCGGAGGCCGCCGACGTGCTCGCCGCCGCCGACATCTCCATCCCGACGCTTCCGATCTCGCTCTTTGTCTACTTCTTGCTCTTCTTCCTCGCCGGCTACCTGCTGTACGCGAGTCTCTTCGCGGCCGTTGGGTCGGCCGTGGAGCAGGAGAGCGATGCCCAGCAGTTCTTCCTGCCTGTCTCGATGCCGGTGATCCTGGCCATCGTGTTCATGTTCCAGATCCTGGACAAGCCGGACAGCACGTTCTCAGTCGTGCTCTCGCTAATTCCGCTCTTCTCGCCCATCCTGATGCCGGCGCGCGCGGCTGTCACCGCCGTTCCGTTCTGGCAGATCGCCCTGTCGCTCATCCTGGTGCTCGCCGCCTTCCTCGGAGCCGTTTGGCTAGGTGCCCGTATCTACCGCGTCGGCGTGCTGATGTACGGCAAAAAGCCCACCTTCAAAGACCTGATCAAATGGGTCCGGTACGCGTAGGCTCGCTGTGCGAGCGTGGCGGGTGGACGTGCTCACTACGTTCGCGTGGCAGGTAGCGGGTGGTTTCGCTCGTGTGGCACCTGGGAAATGCGTACTGATGTTCTTGCCGCCCAACGTCACCCGCTACCCGTCTACCCGCAACATGCTACACGAGCAAAGCGAGCCAGAGTGACCACGCGCCCGGGGCGTGCGGCTACCTCTGCACCAACCTCATTCATCTGCGACGTTACGATTCTCATGCGCTATCTCTCGCTCGTCGTTTTGCTTCTTTTGGTGCCGGCAACGGCTGCCGCTCAGTACTTCGGTTTCGGAAAAAACCGGGTGCAGTACGGCGCGCACGACTGGTACTTCGTCCAATCGAAGCACTTCGATGTGTACTACTACGATGAAGACGGACGCTACCTAGCCGACTTCACGGCCCGAGCCGCGGAAGACGCCTACGACAAGATCCGTGTGCAGTTTGATCACGAGATCTCCGAGCGCATCGCGATCCTGGTCTACAAGAGCCACAACGACTTTGCGGTGACCAACGCCGTGCAGCTTCCGGACTATTCCGAGGGCATTGGCGGGGTGACAGAGCTCTTCAAAAACCGGGTCGCCATTCCGTTTACGGGCGACTATCGGGACTATCGCCGAGTGGTCCACCACGAATTGATCCATGCCGTCGTCAACGACATGTTCTACGGCGGGTCGATTCAGTCGATCATCCAGAACAACATCCAGCTTCGCATTCCGCTGTGGTTCAACGAGGGAATTGCTGAGTACAGCGCCCAGGGGTGGGACACGCAGTCGGACATGTACCTCCGCGACGCGATCACGAACGACTACCTCGCACCGATTCGCTTCCTGAATGGCTTCTTCGCCTACCGGGGCGGCCAGGGCGTGTGGGACTACATCGTCGAGCAGTACGGCGAGGAGAAGATCGGCGAAATCATGCAGCGGCTGCGGTTGAGCCGGAACGTAGAATCGGCGTTCCAGCGTAGCCTCGGCCTCTCGCTCGATGAACTCTCGGACCGTTGGCACGACGCCCTCAAGAAGGTCTACTGGCCGGAAGTAGCGGCCCGCGAAGACCTCGACGACATCGCCAAGCTGGTGATCGACCGCGACAAGGGCTTCTACAACACGAGCCCGGCGATCTCGCCCAAAGGCGACAAAATCGCCTTCATCACGACGAAAGACGGCCTTTTCGATGTGTTTGTGGCCAACGCCAACGACGGGCGCAACCTGCGCAAGCTGATCGATGGCCAGGACAACACGCAGTTCGAGAGCCTCAAAATCCTCACGCCCGGCCTGACGTGGAACCCCGAAGGCACGAAGGTCGCGCTTGCCGTGAAGAGCGGCCCGACGGACGCCATCGCAGTGGTCGATGTGAAGACGAAGGAAGCGATGCACTATCGCATCCCCGACATCGACGCGATCCTGACCGTGTCTTGGAGCCCAAACGGCAAACACATCGCCTTCTCGGCCACCAACGAGGCGCAGAGCGACCTCTACGTGCTCGATCTCGAAGCCGAGCAGACCACCAACGTCACCAACGACCTCTTCAGCGATCACGAGCCGGCTTGGGCGCCGGACAGCAAGTCGCTCGTCTTTCACAGCGACCGGGGCGATTACACCGTCCTGGGCCGCTACACGGAGGGCACGTTCAACATGCTGGAGCACGACTACACCCAGTACGAAGTGTACCGGGTGATGCTGGGCGCGCAGTCGGCGGAGCGGTTGACGTTCAACGAACTCTGGGACGACGCCAGCCCGAAATTCGGCGACGACCCTGAGCGGATTCTCTTCATCTCGGACCGCAACGGCATCCCGAACCTGTACGAGAAAAACCTGACGACCGGCATGGAGCGCCCGCTCACGAACGTGCTCGTCGGGATCACGCAGGTCTCGCTCTCGGCCGATGGACGCAAGGCCGCCCTTGTGAGCCTGAACGAAGGCACGCAGTCGATCTTCATGCTGAAGACGCCGTTCGACCGGACCTACGAAGAGCCGATGCTGCAGCCCAACGTCTGGGCCCAGCGCGTGATGCAGGACAAGGTCGAGCCGGCCCCAAGCGTCGCCCTCGCGTCGTCGACGAACCTCCAGCAGAACCCGATCCTGCGTGACGCCGCCGACGGCGTGCCGTACATGCGGACCATCCCAGGTCAAGTCGCAGCCATTGCGTCGAGCACAGATCTCGTCGAGCCCGGCGAGGCGGACGCCCGCACGGGTCTCCAGGGTGCGGACGTTGCGCCGGCAGACACGGGCCAGGTGGCCATCGCACGGGTCGACTTCAGCAACTACGTCTTCTCCAGCGCCTTCGACGAGGTGAACGAGGACGTGCCGGACGAATTCGTGAATCCGTTCGAGCCGACGGACAACGAGGCCGAAGACGGAAAGCTCAAGCAGAAGCGCTACCGTCTAAGCTTCTCGCCGGACATTATCACCGGTACGGCCGGCTACGACGCGCTCTACGGCGGCGTGCAGGGCGTGACGCAGATGTCGTTCTCCGACGTGCTGGGTAACCACCAGATCTACGCCGCGACGAACCTGCTGATCGACCTCCGTAACTCCGATTACTTGTTGGCCTACAGCTATCTGCCGGAGCGGATCGACTGGACGGTGAGTGCCTTTCACACAGCGCGCGTGTTGCCGCAATTCCAACTCAACACGTACGTCCGGTATCGCTACTTCGGAGGTGGAGTCTCGGCGTCCTACCCGCTGGATAAATTCCGCCGGGTCGATGCCAACATGGGGTTCACGAGCGTGAGCCAGACGGACATCGGCGATCCGCGGAATCCGACGGTGTCACGCACGTTCCTGTCGCCTTCGCTGACGTACACGAAAGACGTCACCATCCCCGGCTTCCTGTACCCGCAGAGCGGTACCCGCTACGCGATTAGCCTGAGCGGCTCGCCGGGTTGGTTCGCCGGCGACGTGCTCCAGTTCGGTACCGTGCTGGCGGATTGGCGGCACTACAAGTCGCTGGGCGGCCCGTACCAGCTCGCCTTGCGGGCCTCGGGTGCAGCGTCGTTTGGGCGGAACCAGCAGCTCTTCTACACCTCGGGCGTGAGCAACTGGATCAACCGCGACTTCGACGATGTCAACGGCTTCCCGATCACGGACGTAAGCGACTTTGTGTTCGCGACCCCCGTGTTGCCGCTGCGTGGTGGACTGATCAACAGCCGGAACGGGAGCTACTTCGGTCTCGTGAACGCGGAATTCCGCTTCCCGCTGATCGCCGCGCTTCTGCCGGGCCCGGTGCCGCTCATTCCGCTCTACAACATCCAGGGCGCAGCCTTCATCGACGCGGGTAGCGTCTGGGGCGGGCGCAGCACCGACAGCGACTTCGATCTGTTCACCCGCAACGCCAACGGCGAGCGCGTCTTCGACGATCTGCTGGTTGGGGCCGGCTTTGGAGTTCGCACGATCCTCCTCGGCTTCCCGCTCCGCCTCGATTGGGCCTGGCAGCACGACGGCCAGGGCTTCCGAGACCGGCAGTTCTACGTCAGCGTGGGCCTTGATTTCTAGGGGATACGGGGAAAAGAGGATAGGTTGAGAGGTGGGTTCTAGACCTGCACCGGAGTGATCGGGTGCGCGTCTGGGGCCCACCTCTCGGCGTTCGTGGGGCCAGCCGGCGCAACCCCCCCAAGATGCCATCTTCCGAAGATGCCATCTCCTGGAGATCGGTACCGGTTCGCTGTGAAGGGGGGCGTTAGGCGGCCTACTGCCGGCTCGGCTCACCGACTTTTTGAGGGCTGGAAGATTAAAGCAGCGGGGTTTTTGCGTAGAATGAAACAGAAGAGTCTTCTTCAGATGCTCCCAAGCCTGTGCGTGATTGTCTCGCCACACTCAAGGGTCTCCAGCCGTTCGCATTTACCCACCACGCCTGAACCATGTCTCCTCTACGATTGCTCGTTTGCATCCTGCTCGTCTTGTTCACCACGCTGAGTGCATCTGCTCAGGCGCTACCCCAGGCGAGAATCGCCTATCAGGGCTATGTGGAGTTGAACGGGTCTCCCGTGAATGGCAACCTGGCCCTCACGTTTTCGCTCTACAAGCAAGCAGTGGGCGGAACGGCGGTGTGGAGCGAGAGCTACTTGGGAGGCAACACCGTGCCGGTGGAAGAAGGCGTGTACAGCGTCGCACTCGGAAGCGTGGCAGCCTTTCCTGCCGGCACGTTCGACGAGCAGCTGTGGCTCGGCGTGCGGGTGGGCAGCGCGGCCGAATTGAGCCCGCGGACGGCACTCCGGGCCGCTCCCTACGCGCTCGGGCTAAGCGTTCCGCTAGACCTGGCTGCCGGCGTGGCCTCAGACGCACTGATCACGCTTGAGAATACGGCCAGCGGCGATGGGCTACGCATCGAAGAGGTAGGCAGAACCGGCATGGTGATCCGCAAGGCAGGAGACCCAAACACCGTCAACTTACCGTCAGGTAATAATGGGCTGGTCATCGGTGGAGCGGAAGACTACGGCGTGTACGTAGGGTTTGCCGGAGACGATGGCGTGCGGGTCGGAGTCGCGAACGGGGCGGGCCTGGTCGTTGGATCGTCGGCTGAAGACGGCGTTTTCGTTTCCAGCGCTGGAGGGCCAAGCCAATTCCGAGTACCGGATACCAATGACAATGGCTTCGAAGTAGCCGCGGCGCAGGGGAGTGGCTTCCTTGTTCGGTTTGCCGATCTGAACGGCGTCTACGTCGAAGAGACCGGAGACGACGGCGTCGATGTCGTCAACGCCGGCAACGATGGCATTCGGGTTCGCGAAGCCGGCCGGTACGGCGCGCTGATTCAAAGCACACCGAGCACCGATCTTGGTAACCTGACTACGGCGTACGTGGGCCTCTTCGAGAACAAATCTTCCGGTGCGAGTGCCGACGGCTTGGCCGTCAAAATCGGAACGACGGGCAACCCCACGATCGCCGCCAACTTCATGGGTTTCTTCGACGGCGATGGCGACCTCATCGGCCAGATCGAGGGCAATGGCTCCGGCGGCGTCCAGTACAACACGACGGGCGCGGACTACGCCGAATATTTACCCGTCGAGGGGTGTGCTACCGAATCGTGCGGACTGCCGGCTGGGACGGTTGTTGGGGTCAAACGTGGCACCGTTTCGCTGGATACACGAGACGCTGACCAGGTGTTGGTGGTCTCGACGCGGCCGGCGGTCGTGGGCAACGCACCCGCCGGGGAGTCGACGGCCGGCTACGCGGCTATCGCGATGCTTGGCCAGGCCGAGGTCCGGGTGGCCGGGCCGGTCGAAGCCGGCGACTATGTCATCGCTTCGGGGCTGGGCGATGGCGTGGCGAAGGCGGTTCCGGCACGCGCAGTGACCGTCGAGATGCTGGAGCGTTTGATCGGGCGAGCATGGAGCGCGAAGATGGGAGCCGGCGTGGGGCTAGTCAACGTTGCCGTGGGGCTGGACCGTACCGAGGTACTCGCCGAGTTGCTGCGTGCCGAACGTGCCCGCAATGACCAGCAGCAGCGTGAAATCGACGAGTTGCGCCGGCTGATCGAGTCGATTGCTGCGCGCTGAGACGATTCGGTAAATCGGTTGGGCTGAGGCAGCTGTACGACCCCCCGAGATGGCATCTCCGGAAGATGGCATCTTAGGGGGTATGGGATGAAGAAGCGCTGCAGCTGGGGCGTACGCGAAACAAACGGCAAGAGCGGCGCTTTTATGCCTGCTTTGCCCGGACTACGCACTTCCCCGGGCCAGATCAGACGCAGCCCACTCGAATGAACACGCAGATTACCGAAATCACCCCGGTCGAATACGACCTTGAGATTACCGCCACGGCAGACGACATCCAGCCGCGCATCGACGCAGCCTTGAAGCGCCTACGGCCCCAGATCGACATGAAGGGATTCCGCCCCGGCAAAGTGCCGATGGGCATCGTCCGGAAACTCTACGGCAAGCAGGCCGCTGTCGATGTGGTTGAGGGGCTCGTGCAGGAGACGTACGAGCGCACGGTCATCTCCGAGGGTGAGCATCAGGTGCTCGGTTCACCGGTGATTACGGATATCGATTACGAGCCGATGGGCGATCTCAAGGCGGTGGTCCGCTTTGGCGTCCGGCCTGAAATCGAGCTTCAGGATCTGTCGAAGCACGAGGTCACGAAGTTTGTTCACGAGGTGACGGACGAGGACATCGAAGGGCAGATCGAGAACCTGCTCGACAAGCAGGGCGACTGGGTCCCGACCGAAGAACCGGCCACGGAATCGGACCAAGTCATCGTCTCGTTGCAGCGCTTCGACCCGGAGACCAACGAGCCGGCAGACGAGCAAATCGACGATCTGACCTACAGCCTCGCCGACCCTCGGCTGGACGCCGACCTCAAGGCTGTGCTCGTCGGGGCGAAGTCTGGCGAGACCGTCGAGGTAACGCTGCCGGGTGAAGCGGCTCGCGCTGAAAATGAAGACCTGCCTGAGCCGGCACGGTTCGAAATCACCGTGCACGAGGTCAAGCAGAAGGACATGCCGGAACTCGACGACGAGTTCGTCAAGGAGTTCACCGAAGGCCGGATCGAAACCGTCGATGCCTTCCGGGACGACGTGCGTGAGCAGCTCATCCGCAGCTGGGACAATGCCTCGCGGGAAAACCTCGAGCAGAAGATTACCAGCAAGATGACCGAGTTGCATCCTGTGCCGGTGCCCGAGTCCGTCGTGAACATGTATCTCGACGCGTTCGTGGCGGACGTCAAGCGCCGAAACGAAGACACGTGGCCGGCGGAACTCGACGAGGGGGCCTTCCGCGAGGAGAACCGCGAGCAGGCGGAGTCCGTCGGGCGCTGGATGCTCGTGCGGGATCAGTTCACGGAAGCCAACGGCATCGAAGTCACAGAAGCCGATCTCGACGACCATCTCAAGGAAATGATGGGCGGCGACACGCAGGTCGATTTCAGCTCGATGAAGAAATTCTACCAGGAGTACGGCATGCTGGACCAAGTCCGCAGCCAACTCATGAACAAGCGCCTGTTCGACGCCCTGATCGAACGGTTCACGATCGTCGAGAAATCCCGGGACGACTTCGCCCCCACGGAAGAGTAGACTGCTCCCGCAAGGCCAGGGCGAAGCCGGCCGGCTGCCTAGCGGCAAGAGACGAAAAACGGGTGCCTCATTTCGGTGTGGGGCACCCGTTTCTTGCGTAGAGGGCGTGCAGAGGGCACGGCAGCTCGCAGATGTACCTTATCTGTGCCTTGCAAGTAGGACGCGAACTATAGATAAGTATGGGCTGGAATTCTAGGTTTGTAAGTAACCATAGTACAGGTCACGCAATTCCTCCTCGCCGGCTGCCATGTGCACTTCCCGAGCCGGTAGACACGCGTTCCTGAGTGCCAGTGAGTTTCGCTGGCCCTTCACCTCACACACGCCTCTCTGTCATGCTAGAACTCGCTGTTGTTTTTCTGATCATCGCCATCGTCGCGGCCTTCTTTGGATTTGGTGGTGTAGCCGGCACGGCTGCGAGCATCGCCAAGGTGCTCTTCGCGGTCTTTCTGATCCTCTTCATCGTGGCACTCATCTTTTAGAAGCCGTTTTGATTTTCAGTTTGGAGCGAGCGAGAGCTCGTTGCACGGCATTTCTTCGATACATATCACACAACTCTGATTACCTATGAAACGCTTTCTGACTCTACTCCCGATTCTGCTCATCATGATTGGCCTCACGGCTTGCGAACAGGATCCGGAAATTGATGTCGACACGAATCTCGACGAGATCGCTGCTGCCGAGCGCGATGAGATGCTGGCCGAGATCAATCAAAACATGAACGAGCTCGACGCCCGGATTGACGCCATCCAAGCCGAAGCCGAACAGGCAAGTGAGAACGCTCAGGCCGAAGCTGCGGAAGAGTACAACGAAATGGCGGCTAGCCTTCGCGAACAGCGCCAGGAACTCGCCAACGATTTCGATCAGCTTCAGGCCCGTACGTCTGCCGAGTGGAACGAAGTGAAGGCCGATATGGAGCGGATTGGAAACAACCTCTCTGACGCGCTCGAGCGTGCCGGCGAAGGCCTAGAACGCACAGGCGAAAACGTCGAAGCTGAACTTGAGGGTGAACAGTAAGTCGGCTCGAAATCCCAACTTGGGCCCGGTCTACGTCAGGTGGACTGGGCCTTTCTCGTATCCAAACCAGTTCAATTTTCTTACATCGCCATGTCTTCCTTTGCCCTCTACCTCATTGGATTCGGAATCTTGCTCGCCGGGCTCGTCTTCGGTGCCTTTCAGGTTGGGGTACCGCCCACGTGGATTGGCATTGGCGCGCTCATTGTCATCGGGATTGGGGTGATGGCTGCGGTCAACAAGACGCGCCGGCCCGATTCGTCGCAAGCCTAGCCCATGTGCTCCGACGTTCACCCAGCAAAAAACGCAGCCGGCCCGAGTGGACGGCTGCGTTTGTGTGTTCTGGTACGGCGTAAACTTGGACGTTCGAGTACTTAGACGTTCGAGTGCGTGTAATCGCCAGTGGCTTCAGGTTGGCCGGCAGTGGCTACGTCTTCTC
>JBCDHV010000024.1:0-16274 GCA_038749615.1 Bacteroidota bacterium | reverse complement strand
TTACTTCAATTATCCGGCAGCGCTCTCGAGCGGAAGCCCAGTCTCAGTCTCACAGTCCTTCCTCGCCGGCGGTGCGACGGGTTATGGCTTCTACCGGAATTTCTTGCTCGGCAGTACGTACGGGACATCACAGTACGGCAACTGGCCTGGTGAGACGGACAAGTTCCTAGGCGTCCGCTTCGTCGCCGACGCCAATGCAGTAACCAAGCGCATGACGACGCACTTCGGGTGGGTGCGTCTCGATGTGGATGCTGGAAACCGCACAGCCACAGTCAAGGATTTCGCCTATGCCGTCACTCCCCTCGATCCGCTCAACACGCAAGTTATCCTGCCGGTCGAGCTGACGAGCTTCGACGTTTCTGTCGTCGACGGCACGCCGCGCCTGGCCTGGACCACCGCCACCGAGGACGACAACGCCGGCTTCGAAGTCCAAGCCCGCCGGCTCGACCAGCCCGACTTCCGCACGCTCGGCTTCGTCAACGGGGCCGGCACCACGAGCGAAGCGCAGTCGTACAGCTTCGACGCGACCGATCTGACGCCGGGTCGCTACGCCTTCCGCCTTCGCCAGGTCGACTTCGACGGTGCGTTCGAGTTCAGCCCGGTCGTCGAAGCGACGGTCACCGTCCCCGGCACGCACCTGCTCACCGAAGCCTACCCGAACCCGTTCAACCCGAGCGCCCGCTTCGAGTTGAGCGTACCGACCCAGCAAGAGGTCCGCGTGAGCCTGCACGACGCGCAGGGCCGCGAGGTCCAGGAGCTCTTCGCCGGCCGGCTGGATGCCGACAGCCCGCAGACGATCCGGATCAACGCGGTAGATCTTCCGAGCGGGGTGTACTTGTACCGGGTAGTTGGAGCCAACTTCACGGACGCCAAGACGGTCTCGCTGGTGAAGTAAGCGTGGCGGGGTCGAACCCCCACCCGCACACCGTCAATCGATCATTAATTCTGCCCTCCGGGGGTCTGACCCCCGAGTGGCTCAAACGGCCGAGGACACCCTCCTCGGCCGTTTTTGCTGTCTGGAAGCGGTTGTACCGAAAGACGAAGGATGGACTTCGTGTTGCCTTAACGAGGTCAACACGTTAGGTTGCGGCTTCTACCGCCACTCGTCACCACGCACTTCAACCTCCACCACAGATGAAAAAACGCTACACCCTCGACAAAAAGCTAGCCGCCTACTCTGCTGCTGCCGGCGTCGTGCTCGCTGGAGCTACGGATGTCCAGGCACAGGAGCGCAACCGCTTCAACAAAAGCGACCGCAATCTGCCCGTGATCACGATCACAGGCGACACGTCGGGTCAGCGTGGCCCTATCGTCTATGGTGAGGTCAGCCCCGATATCGTCGTGGACGGCAACATCGTCGCGCTTGACTTCGATGGCGACGGCCGGCTGGACGTCCGGTTCTCGCAGTACACGGCAAGTACGCTTTTTAGCAGCCCCCGCCCCATCGCATTTGCTACGGTGCTCGAGGCGCCGTCCGACCGCGCCATGATCGCCTCTGCCGGGTCGTTTGCGCCCTACCCGTTCGCGTTGAGCAGCGGCAGCCCGGTTTCTGCTTCGCAACCGTTCCTGCGAGGAAGCAGCTTCACCTCGAACGGAGAGTCGTACCGCTTTCAGGTCTTGGCTAGCGCATACGGCACGTTCGGGACCTACGGCAACTGGTCTGGGGAAACCGACAAGTTCCTCGGCATCCGGTTTGTCGCCAACGATGTCGCCACGAGTAAGCGCATGACGACGCACTACGCGTGGGTCCGGCTCGACGTAGCTACAGGCGGTACCTCGATCACGATCAAGGACTTCGCCTACGCCGCTACGCCGCTCGACCCACTCAACACGCAAGTCATCCTGCCGGTCGAGTTGACCTCGTTCGATATCTCCGTCGTCGCCGGCACGCCTCGCATCGCCTGGACGACGGCCACAGAGGACGACAACGCCGGCTTCGAGGTCCAAGCTCGCCGGCTCGACCAGCCCGACTTCCGCACCCTCGGCTTCGTCAACGGGGCCGGCACTACGAGCGAGGCGCAAGCCTACAGCTTCGACGCGACCGATCTGACGCCGGGCCGCTACGCCTTCCGTCTGCGGCAGGTCGACTTCGACGGCGCGTTCGAGTTCAGCCCGGTCGTTGAAGCGACGGTCACGGTGCCCGGCTCGCACCTGCTCACCGAAGCCTACCCGAACCCGTTCAACCCGAGCGCGCGCTTCGAGTTGAGTGTACCGACCGAGCAAGAGGTCCGCGTAAGCCTGCACGACGCGCAAGGCCGCGAAGTCCAGGAGCTGTTTGCCGGCCGGCTCGATGCCGACAGCCCGCAGACGATCCGGATCAACGCGGTGGATCTGCCGAGTGGGGTGTACCTGTACCGGGTAGTTGGAGCCAACTTCACGGATGCCAAGACGGTCTCGCTGGTGAAGTAAGCGTGGCGGGGTCGGACCCTCACGAGCACGCTGTCTCAAGACGACCAAGTCTGCCCTCCGGGGGTCCGACCCCAGAGTGGCCAAACGGCCGAGGACAAACGCCTCGGCCGTTTTTATGTGTAGAGGCTGCTGCCCCAATTGACCAACCCTTCACCGTTGGGGCGCAAGGGCATTCCGAGTTTCCTAATCCACCCTCCACCACAGCAGAGCAGCGCCATGACCAAGCCCGCCACGCCGAAGCACGAACTCCCCAAAGCTGGCGATACCTACCAGGCCACCCCGCAAGGCTCTCTGGGCCTGTTGGCGCTAGGTGCCGTCGGCCTCCGTCTCTGGCGCCAGGCCCGCGCTGAGGCCGAAGCCGCCGCCCAAGAAGACAAGCCGTCGCCGGCCCCCGATGCCTCCACCGAGTAGGGCTCGCCGCATCCACCGAGCGCACTACGCCCCACATCCCACGTACCCACGCCCCACGTCATGCTTCCCCGATCCAAACGCCTCGCCAAGAAAGTCCTGCTCATCGGCTGGGACGCGGCCGACTGGAAGGTCATCTCCCCGATGCTCGATGCCGGCCTCATGCCGGCGCTCAACGGCCTCATCGAGCGCGGCGTCATGGGCAACCTCGCCACGCTCGACCCGCCCCTATCGCCGATGCTCTGGACCAGCATCGCCACTGGCAAAACAGCCGATCAGCATGGCATCCTCAACTTTACCCAGCCGGCTCCTGACGGAAGCGGCATCAAGCCCGTGCTCACGACCTCGCGGAAGGTCAAGGCCGTCTGGAACATGTTTTCCCAACTTGGGATGCACTCCAACATTGTAGGCTGGTGGCCGAGCCATCCGGCCGAGCCAATCAACGGTGTGATGGTCTCGAACTTCTACCAGAAGGCGACGGGGAAAATCGACGAGGAGTGGAAGATGGCACCGGGTACCGTGTATCCGGAACGCCTCGAAGAGGATCTGGCTGAGCTACGGATTCACCCCGGTGAGCTCACTGGCGCGCACATCCTGCCGTTCGTGCCGCGAGCCGGCGAGGTCGATATGTCCAAGGACAAGCGCCTCGGCAACGTGATCAAAGAAATCGCCCACGCCTCGACGATCCAGGCCGCTGCCACGCACCTGATGGAGACGGAGCCGTGGGACTTCATGGCGGTCTACTTCGACACCATCGACCACTTCGGCCACGGGTTCATGCGCTTCCATCCGCCCAAGATGGACGGCGTGCCGGATGATCTCTACGAGCTGTACCACAACGTGGTGGTTGCCGGCTACCGGTACCACGACATGATGCTGGACCGCATGCTCACGCTCGCCGGCGAGGACACGACGGTCATCTTGATGTCGGATCACGGCTTCCACTCGGATCATCTTCGCCCGAAGAACATCCCGAAGGAGCCGGCGGGCCCGGCCGTCGAGCACCGCAACCTCGGCATCTTCGTGATGGCCGGCCCGGGCGTGCAGCAAGACGAGCGCATCTACGGTGCCTCACTGTTTGACATCGCGCCGACGGTCCTGACGCTCTTCGGCCTGCCGATTGGGCGCGACATGCGCGGCCGGCCCTTGGCGAGTGCGTTCGAGGAGCCGCTGGAGCCGGCGTACATCGACTCGTGGGAAGACTTCACCGATGGCCAGGCCGGCATGCACGCCGAGGAGGTCCGCAGCGACCCCTGGGCCGAGCAGGCCGCGATGGATCAGCTCGTCGCCCTCGGGTACGTCGATCCGCCCGGCGAGAACGCGGAGAAGGCCCTGAAGGTGAGCACGAACGAGTCGCAGTACTACCTCGCCCGGGTTTACCTCAGCACCGGCCGGCCCGAGCAGGCCATCGAGATCTTGGCACCGCTGTACGAACAGAATCCCGACCAGGACCGGTTCGGGCAGCGGTTGGCGCTCGCGTACCAGAAAGTCGACCGATTGGCCGAAGCACGTACCACGATTGAGCAGTTGATCGAACGGAAGTCGGCACGGGACAAGGGGAAGAAGCGCCCGATGCCGTGGATCGACTACATGCTCGGGTCGATGCTGCTGGTCGAGGGCGAGACGGAACAAGCGCTCGAACACCTCGAAAAGGCCGAGCGAGCCGAGCCTCGGATGCCCTCGCTCCATAACCAGATCGGCCAGGCCTATTTGAAATCCGGCAAACTCGACCTTGCCGAACGGGCCTTCCGCAAGGCCATCACGATCGACCCCGAAGGCGCAGCGGCGCATCACGGCATCGGGCGGGTTCACCTGCGCAAGGGCGAACACATTGAGGCCGCCGAGGCGCTGCTCCGCGCTGTCGGCATTGCGTACCGACAGCCGGCGGCCCACTACCACCTGGGCGAAGCCCTCGCCAAGCTCGGCTACTACGACCGTGCCGCCGAGGCCTTCCAGGTCGCCGTCTCCCAGGCCCCTGGAATGAAACGCGCCCACCTCTACCTCGCCGAACTCTACCGCAACTACCTCGACGAGCCCAAAAAAGCCGCCGCCCACACCACCTTCGCCGCCGAGCGAATCGTTTGAATTATGATTTATGATTTGGGATTTATGAGGAACGGTGAGGCCTAGCTAGACTAGTTCGCCTAGCCTGGTCTCCGGCAGGCTGCTCTCGTTCGAGATGGGCATTCGTGGCCGGACCGACCCTTCATAAATCATAAATCCCAAATCATAATTCTGGAATAACGCCCCAGACCTACAAAACCCAATGATCACCATCGTTTCTGGATTGCCGCGTTCGGGGACCTCGCTCATGATGCAGATGGTCGAGGCCGGCGGGATTTCAGCGCTTACAGACGGGGTTCGAGAGGCTGATGAGAACAATTCGCGCGGGTACTACGAGTTCGAGCCAGTGAAGAAGCTTCGTGCAGATGCGAGTTGGGTGCCGCAGGCCGAAGGGAAGGTGGTCAAGGTGATCGCTCAGCTGTTACAGCACTTGCCACAGGGGCATGACTACCGCGTCGTGTTCATGGACCGGGACCTCACTGAAGTGCTCCGTTCGCAGACGACGATGCTGAAGAACCTCGGGCAGAAAACGCCCGCTCTGCCGGCTGCCATCCTCGCCCGCACGTTCGATCAGCAAGTCGCCAAGACGAAAGCTTGGGCCGCAGCACAACCCAACGTCGAACTACTCACCATCGGCCACCGCGCGGCCATCGAACGCCCGGCAAGCATCGCTGCCGAGGTCAATGCCTTCCTCGGAGGCACGCTGGACGAGACCGCCATGGCCGGCGTTGTGGATCCCTCGTTGTATCGAGCCCGGGGGTAGGGTGTGGCTGGGTTGCAGGGCGGCCGTGTGGCAGAGGTCTTCAGTAGCGAAGACAGAGGCTGACAGAGGAGTGGCTGATCCTTGAGAGAGCCTTTTTAGAGGCTCTTGCGGATGGCCAGGGAGAGACTGGGGACGAGTTGGATGCCGGTGACGGTCTTCAGGATCTTCATGCCGGCTCGGGCGGCGGTTTTGGCTCGCGAAGGGCCTCGCGCTTCGGCGACTCGGTGCCAGAGATCGATGCGGTCTCCGCGAATGGGGCGCAGCAACTGGGCCTTGTGGCCAAGCCGGCGGCGGATTTCTCGGGGGGTGCTCCCGCGGATCCCTTTGCGGAGCAAGTCGGGCCAGGTATCGCTCCGTTTCAACCGCCTCGAGAACCGCGTTGCGGCGAGGCGAGTGAGCGAGTCGGGCAGGTAGTTCAGGAGAGGAAGGCCGGTGGTGTGGACCTCGACGGGGAAATACCGGTGCGGCGTCTGGTCGAGGAAGAATACGCCGCCGGGTTTGAGGTGGCTCCACACGAGCGGGAGCAAGTGCCGGCGCTCGTCGGGCAGCATATGTTCGAGCACCGCGCTCAGGACAATGTAGTCGAACGTCCCCAGATCGTCAGGTAGTTCAGAACCGGACGGAGACGCCTTGAACCGGACGTTGCCAAGCCCATAGTGCTCGGCTCGTGCCCTGCCCAGTTCGATGTGGCGGGCCAACAAGTCCACGCCCAGAAGATCCACGTCACTCGGCAGCAGCCGGCCCAGAATTACCGTCGATGAGCCGCCGCCACATCCGAAATCGAGAATCCGGGCACCAGCAAAGTGTTCGCGCGGGACGTACCCGAAAAGATCGTGTTCGAGGTCGAGCTGCACGTAGGCTGGGTCTTCCTCGCGTCGGATTTCTTCCACCACACCGCCTGGGCCGGCAACGTCCAGTACGCGCTCGATGAGCGAGACCGGATAACGAGTCACCCACTCGGAGGCATTCCAGACCACGATATTCGGGTCCATAGGCCGGGAGATGATCCGTCGCCGGCCATCGCCAAGCTCTTCGGTGGTGACAGCAGGAGAGAGGTAGCGTAGCGGTTTGCCCATTCGGCCCGTGGTGACGGCTCGAACGGTCGCCTCTTAGCCGGATACGAAGAGTACGCCGTTCAAGACGCACCACAGGACCGACCTGTTAGGTCTGTGACGTGAATCCGCCTTCCTTCACGTTAAATTCCCAGGCTGGGCTATGCTCGATCAGAGCACGACGATCCGGCGGGTGAGCACTTGGCCGGCGGTCTCGGCCACGGCGATGTAGGTGCCGGCGGGGACATCGGCGGCCCAGCGGATCGATGTGGAGCCGGCAGGGGTGAGGCCGTCGTGCAGCACGGCAATCTTGCGGCCGAGGAGATCGTAGACGCGAACGGTGGACTCAGCGGGACGGTCGAGTGTGAGGGGGAGGTTGACGGAGCCGGCACTCGGATTGGGATAGGGCTGGCCGAGGGCGAGCCGGGGCGTGTCGGGCAGTGGCTCCGTCTCCACGGTGCTGACCGAGTCGGGATTGACGAGCGTGACGATGTCTTCGTAGACGCGCCGTTCGAAGCCGAGGTAGTCGCCATTCTCATCCAGGAGCGGGAAGGCGTAGACGGGTACGAGCTCAGCCGTCCAGCGGTTGTCACGCACTTCGACTGTCACGTCGAGGTGGCCGTAGTGCTTGCCTCCACTCACAAGTTGGCTTCCATTCCAGACTTCGGGCGCGTCGTCGTGGGCGAGGAATTGCTGGAATGGGTTCTCGACACCGGGCGTCGGGCCACGCAGGCCGTCACCGCCGGTACCGAGGTCGTAGACGTGGAGTTCGTGGGCGCGTATCGTGCCGTCAGGGAGGACTTCCTCGCCCTCGACGACGGAGCGCTCCCACATCTCATCGTGGCCGGCGAACAGAGCATCAACGCCGTACTGCAGAAACAGCGGGGTCAATTCTTGGACGGGTACGCCGGAAATCGGGTCAAGCCCTGGTTCGCCGAACTCGCCGGCCGGCTGTCCGTGAGGGCCAACGGAATAGGGTACGGGGTGCACGGCCACGAACGTAAACCGAGCTTCTTGTTGTGCCTCGGCGAGTTGCGCTTCGAGCCAGATGTACTGGTCTGAGCCAACACTAAAGCTCGGCGCATTTCCCCCATCGGGATCGTCCGCGCCGAGGAGAAAGAAGTTGGTATCCCCGCCTGAGCCGTTGGCGCCGTTCGAGTTAGCGTCGACGCTCAGGAGGGTGACGGGGCCGTAGTCGAACCGGTAGTAGCGCCCGTTGAAGGTGTCGCTGCCGTTGTCTGGAAGGTCGAAGTAGGCGAGGTAGCGGTCGATGGCCTCCTCGGAGAACGGCTGCCGGTACTCCTTCGGCAGCGCGCCCGAGTTGGCGTGCGGGCTGGAGTAGTACTCGTGATTGCCGAGGGTCGGGAGGATGGGGGCGGTGCCGGCAACACTGGCGTCCGGTTGGGCCGTGGCGGCCCAGAAGGCATCCCAGTCGCGTTGCTCACCGCCAGACTCGACGAGGTCGCCGGCAATGACGATGAAATCGGGCGCGGCCTCGCGGATGAGGTCGAGGTTGTTCGCGTAGCCGATTTCCTCGGTGATCGGATAGCGGCGGTCGGTCGTTGGATCGTTCGGATCGGCCCAGCGGGCAAATTTGTCCGTGGACTCAGGCTCGGTCTCGCTATCGGCAAACGCAATAAAGCGAATGCGAGTATCGGTGTCTGGGGCCGTTCGGAACGAGCCCTCGAACACCTCGCCGTCCTGCTCGACGGTGTACGTGTACCGTCCGCCGGCCTCCAGCCCTTCCAGAACCACGCGGTGCATGAAGGGTGCAGCCGGCACCTCGCACTGGTTGTCCGGATCCGGGCAAGTGTCCGCGAACTCATCTTCGTTCGTCTTGACCTCGAAGAGCGGGTACGCCAGGAGGTCGGCCTGCGCCGGCTCCGACGTGAACACCGACGTTTCCCCTTCCGGTCCAGTCACGGTCAGCGTCCCAGGCGACGCTCCGTCATCCGTGACCCACCGGACCGTAATCCCATCGGTGGTCGGCTGCTGGAGGTACGGCGCTACCCTGAACGCTTGTGCATCGGACGCCTGGGCATTGAACGACTGGGCACCGAACGATTGTGCGCTGGCCGTTGCAGCGAGGAGAAGCAGAGGAAGGACGAAACGCATGGAGGCAGGCACAGATAGCCGGTGAGGGATGGCAGGGCATCGAAAATACAGGCGAGCGCCGGGGTACACGTATGAAGATCGAATGGGGGGGGCGGTGTGGCAGATGTGGCAGAGTGGCTGTGTAGCAGGGTGGCTATGTGGCAGATGTGAGATACTGACCTTGCCACCCTGCAACATCTGCCACACCAAATTCCCGGGCGAAGCGAGCCGGCTTAACTCATCCACCCTTCCCCCTGACCACACCTCCACGCTTCCCCTTGACCACGCCTCCACACGAGCGCAGCGAAATCCCCACCCACCCGCAGCGAGCAACGCGAGCGTCCAACCCAACCAACTACCATCCAACGCATTTCCCGTGGAAAATGGCGTACGCATTGACAGGGGCCGAACGGTAGTGATATTCTCGCCGCTTATGTCTTAAACAGCACGTGGTCCGTTCGAGGTCATGTGCACCCTGTCACTCTTCCACTTGCTACGCCCGATCTGGGCCTCCGCCATGCGCCTCATCCTCTTGTTCGCCGGCCTCCTCTTTGCCGGCATGTCTGCCCACGCGCAGGCGTTCACCGTCACCACGACGGCTGACGCCGGAGCTGGTTCGCTCCGTGAAGCCATTCTTCAGGCCAACGGCACCGCCGGCCCCAACGACATCGAATTCAACATTCCGACCACCGATGCCGGCTACAACGGCACGTGGTGGACCATCACGCTTGCAACCGAACTGCCGCTCATCGAAGACGACGGCACGCGCCTTCTGGGCTCGACGCAGACGGCCAATGCCGGCGATACGAATGCCGGCATGCTCGGCTCGGGCGTTACGGTTGGCGTGGACCAGGAGCCGCTACCGATGGTCGAGCGGCCGGAAGTAGCGATCAACGGAAATGGGGGTGGCTTCGACGTGATCACGCTCACGGGCGGCGTTTCGGACATCGAAATCGAAGGGCTCGCGATCTATGGAGGCGAAGTCGGGGTGCACTCGCTCGAACTGGCCTTCGAAGCCGAGTCAGGCGACAACCGCGTGCTGCGCGGCCTCGTCATTGGCCTGCTCCCGGACGGCGCGGACCCAGGCGTGCTGCGTAACGCAAGCCACGGCGTCGAATTGCTCTCTTCGGAGCGCCGCGAAGGGGGCGTCACGGGTGCCACGACGCGCCTGACCGTGGAAAATTGCTTCGTTGGGCTGAACGGCAACGTCGGCATCACCGGGGACACAGGGGCCACGTCGATCATCGTTCGCTACAACGAGGTCTTCGGCAACGGCTGGGCCTCGGAAGCGCACGACGGCATCGATGCCAACGGGATCGGCAACATCGTCGAGTTCAACCTCAGCCGGGACAACACGAACGCGGCCAACCAGCCGAACGAAAGCTCGGGCCACGGCATTGAGCTGGGCACGCAGCTCGTCGACGGTACCGGCGGCTCGCTCATCCGCAACAACACGGTCGTCAACAACCTCGGAGCCGGCATTGCGGCGCGGAACGGGGCGGCCAACAACGTGATCGAAAAGAACATCATCCGTGGCAACGCCGTCGGTGTCAGCATCAACAATGAAGTCCGGCTGCTCACGCGGGGCAACACGATCACGCAGAACGAGATCTCGGGCAACGATGGCCTCGGCATCGACATTCACGCGCCGGGCAATGACAACGTCGCCTTCGATGGCTTGACGCTCAATTCCAGCAGTTTGTTGGCGATCAACACCGCCAATGGGCTTGCACCGTACCCCGTGCTCACGCTCGCCAACATCGAAAACGGCTCGGTGACCGTCGAAGGCTTTAGCGCGCCGGGTGCCGTAGTCGAGGTCTTCCTGGCCGAGGGAGACGAGTTTGGCGAAGGCGCTCGGTTCATCGGAGCCGGCACCGAGGGAACCTCAGACGACGAAAATGACGCCAGCGGTAGCTACGGCCCCGACTTCGGGACGATCACGGTCTCGACGGTCGTTGTCAACGCCGAGCGCTTCCGGTTCGTGCTGCCACTCACCAACGTGAGCGTGCCTGCCGGCGCTCAGTTCACGGCGACGTCCACCATCGACAACAACACCTCCGAGTTCGGCCCGAACGTCGAGGCGACTGGTGCCGTCTCGAACGAGGCCGATGTCCCGGCCGGCTTCACGTTGCACGACGCTTACCCGAACCCGTTCAACCCGAGCACCACGCTCTCGTTCGACCTCGACCAGCCCCGCGACGTCACCCTGACGGTGTACGACCTGACGGGCCGGGAAGTCGCGCGCCTCCTCGATGGTGGTACCCGCACCGCCGGCACGCACCGCGTCCGCTTCGATGCCGCCGGTCTGAGCAGCGGTGTCTACGTCTACCGCCTCGAAGCCGATGGATTTGGTTTGAGCCGGCGGGTCGTTCTCACGAAGTGACGTGCAGCGCCGCTGCACGCACGAGTGTTTAGTGTTTAGTGTTTGGTGTTTTGAGGTTTGACTCGAACCTCTCAGTGTGGTCTAAACACTAAACACCAAACACTAACCCAAAAAATTCTCCAGCCGTACGGCTACCTCCCCCCACCCTCGAAGGTACCCCGATGTCCGTCACGTTAGACCAAATCGTCTCGCTGTGTAAGCGCCGAGGCTTCATCTTCAGCTCGTCCGAGATCTACGGAGGGCTGGGGGCGACGTACGATTACGGACCGCTCGGCGTCCAGTTGAAGCGGAACGTCAAGGACCGGTGGTGGGCAGCGATGACGCGTCGGGCCGATGTGGTTGGTCTGGACGCGGCGATTCTCATGCATCCGACCGTCTGGAAAGCGTCCGGCCACGTGGATGCCTTCAGCGATCCGCTCATCGACGACAAGGTCACCAAAAACCGGTACCGCGCCGATCAGCTCATCGAGAACCACATCGAGCGGCTCCGGAAAAAGAACAAAACGGACCAAGCCGAGGCGGTCTACGAACGCCTCGTGGCGGCGCTGAATGCCGAGGACATGCCCGGTGCGCTCTACCAGATCATCCTCGACGAGGAGATCAAGAGCCCGGACTCCGGCGTGGCAGACTGGACGGAGGTCCGGCAATTCAACCTGATGTTCTCGACGCACATCGGGCCGGTAGCCGATTCCGAAAGCCGAGTGTACCTCCGTCCGGAAACAGCGCAGGGCATCTTCGTCAACTTCCACAACGTCAAGGACAGCGCCCGGCAGCAGATTCCGTTTGGCATCGCCCAGATCGGGAAAGCGTTTCGGAATGAAATCGTGGCCCGCCAGTTCGTCTTCCGGATGCGCGAGTTCGAGCAGATGGAGATGCAGTACTTCGTCGAACCCGGCTCCCAGCTCGATCATTTCGATGCCTGGCGCGATCTCCGTATGCAGTGGCACATCGACAACGGCGTCCGGCCCGAAAAACTGCGCATCCACACGCACGAAAAGCTCGCGCACTACGCCGACGCGGCAGTGGACATCCAATACGAGTTTCCGATTGGGTGGCAGGAAGTCGAGGGCATTCACTCGCGCACGGACTACGATTTGCGCCGGCACCAGGAGTTCTCCGGCAAGAAGATGGAGTACTTCAACCAACAGACGAAGGAGCGCTTCATCCCGTACGTCGTCGAGACCTCCGTTGGTCTCGACCGCACGATTCTGCTCTTGCTCTCGGAGGCCTACCGGGAAGAGGAAGTCGACGGCGCCAAGCGCACGGTGCTGAAATTCCACCCGAAGATTGCCCCGACGACCGTCGCGATTTTCCCCCTCGTCCGCAAAGGCGGCATGCCAGAGCGTGCCCACGCCATCGAAGAGGACCTGCGCCAGCACTTCCAGGTCTTCTACGACGAAAAAGGTGCAGTCGGCCGCCGGTACCGCCGGCAAGATGAGGTCGGCACCCCCTACTGCGTCACCGTCGACGGCGAGACCCTCGAAGACGGCACCGTCACCCTCCGCGACCGCGACTCGATGGAGCAAGTTCGCGTGGACGAAAGCCGGCTCGCCGAGGCCATTTCGGACCGGATCCGCCACTGGACCGCTGGGTAGGGTTGGGTTGGGTCGACCCGCTCGGGAAGGGCGTTTTGGGCGCTTCGCGTGGGTGGTTGTGGCCCTCGGAGTGAAGACCCGTTCGCGGTGGATTGGCAGGCCGCTTTGCGTTGGATTTCTGTGGCGCTCAGGGTGAAGACCCGCTCGGGAAGGGCGTTTTGGGCGCTTCGCGTGGGTGGTTGTGGCCCTCGGAGTGAAGACCCGTTTGCGTGTTGCCTTCGAGCCCGCAGTTGCGTGGTGTGTTTTGGGCGCTCAGGGTGAGGACCGCTACGCGGTGATGAATCTCTGAGGCATCGCAGTAGGCAAGAACGGGTAGCTGCCGAGGAGCGCTGCGTTCCGGCTCACCTCAATCGACGTAAATCAGCCCTTCACCGCGCAGCGGTCCTCACCCCGAGCGCCACAGATGTCCCGCGCGGAGCGGCTTGTGATGCCCGGCGCGAGTGGGTCTTCACCCTGAGCGCCAAATGCGTACTCTGCGAACGCAGCCGCAGATACTCCCCGCGAACGGGTCTTCACCCCGAGGGCCAGAAACCTTTTCCGCAGGTGCGGTCGAAGAGGCCACCCCCGAGCGGGTCTTCACCCCGAGGGCCTCCAACGAATCATGCGCATGCAGCGAAAAAAGCCAAGCCCGAGCGGGTCAATCAGGAGTACAGGATTGGCCGTGATGGTCGCAGCCATTCTGGGTACCTGTGCCCTTCCTGCCAACGCTCAGACTCCCCCTGACAGCACGCTCCCAGTCATCGAGATCACCGAGGCGGCACCGTACCAACTCTCGGAGCGGACTGCGCCGTTTGCTCTGGCTGTGCGAGTGCGGCCGGCGGTGGAGATTGCCGCGGAGCCGGCGTTGACATTGGACGGGGCGCTAGCCGGCGTGCCGGGCGTGTGGGCGAGCAACCGGGAGAGCTACGCGCAAGGAGAACGGCTGCTGGTGCGAGGGCTCGGGTGGCGCGCGGCATTCGGCGTGCGAGGGACGCATGTGCTGCTCGATGGCGTGCCGTTGACGCTGGCCGATGGACAGACACAGCTCAACGTGATCGACCCGGCGCTGGTGCGGCGCGTGGAGGTGCTGCGTGGGCCGGCGTCGACGTTCTGGGGGAGCGGTGCCGGCGGGGTCGTGGCGCTGTCGACGCGCGGTGAGGGTGCGGTGGTCGAGGCTCGGGCAATGGGCGGCGGCTACGGTGTGGCCTCGGCGAACCTCGTGGTCCGGCCGAGATTACCCGACGGACAACGACTGACCGCCTGGGCTTCCGGCTTTCAGCAGCGCGGCTACCGAGATCACAGCGAAACAGAGTTGATCCGAGCCGGCGTATCAGGCGAGCGGCAGACGTCGTTTGGCCGGCTGAGTGCGGTCGGTTTGCTCGCGCACATGCCGCAGGCAGAATCGCCAGGCGGAATCAGTTTCGAGGCGTTCGAGGAGGACCCGCAGCAGACCCGCCCCATCGTGCTCGACCGGCAGGCTGGCAAGCAGGTCACCCAGGGGCATCTCTCGGTCTCCCTACGCCGGCCCGTCGGCACGACGCTCCTCGACGCCACCCTGACTGGCGGCTGGCGCGATCTCGACAATCCGATTGTCCCGCGCTACATCCAACTCGACCGCCGGACCCTGGGCACGCGGCTGACACTTGAGGGAGCTGGCGCGGTGCGCTGGGCCATCGGTGGCGAGGCCGAACTCCAGCGAGACGACCGCCTCGAAACCGCCAACGAGGGCGGGCAGCCCGGCGCTGATGTCCAAACCGATCAACTCGAAACGG
The DNA here is from genome assembly GCA_038749615.1 of Bacteroidota bacterium. Taxonomy (GTDB): domain Bacteria; phylum Bacteroidota; class Rhodothermia; order Rhodothermales; family DATKEJ01; genus JBCDHV01. Next base: position 1,755 of record JBCDHV010000024.1, on the reverse strand, counting down.
TCACCTCCGCTGCGCTCTTTGGCCGCGTCGCCTTCGATCTCGCCCCAAACCTCACTGCCACGCTCGCCGGCCGCGCCGACGCGCTGCGCTATGAGGCGGATCCCGCCGCCGGTCCGTCGGATGAGCGCCTGGTGCGTGCGCTGAGTCCGTCCGTGGGCGTGAGCTACCGGCCGGCTCCGAACGTCACGCTCTACACCAACGTTGCCGGCGCCCTCGATGCCCCAACGACGACCGAACTCGGCAACCGCCCGGACGGGGCACCCGGTTTCGATCCTACTCTGGAGCCCGAACGCACGTGGGGCGGCGAGGCCGGCATGCGGGTGCAATTTGCGGGTCCATCCGGGCAAGCCGTCGACCTCGATGTCTCGGTGTACGTTGCGCGCGTCAGCGATCTGCTCGTGCCCTTCGAGCAGGACGACATCACATTTTTCCGCAACGAAGGCCGGACGCGGCATGCCGGCGTGGAGATCGGGATCGCACCAGTGAACGTTCAGCTCGGGCCGGCGAGCCTGAACGGCGCTGTGGCTTATGCCTGGACGCATGCACGCTTCACGGAATCGGCCGGTACGCTTGTGATCGAAGGCAATCAGGTACCGGGCGTCCCTGAGCACTTGCTCACGTGGTCTGTCAACTTCCGAACCGGACCGGTCGTTTTGGGCCTCTCCGGCGAGGCCGCAAGCGGATATCCACCCGACAGCCGCAACACCGCCGAGACGGAGGCTTACGCTGTCGTCAATCTCCGCGTGTCCGCCCCAGACCTCTCAGCGGGCCAGACGCGCCTCACGCCGTTCGTGAGCCTCCGCAACGCCTTCGATGCCCGGTACGCCGGCAGCGTCGTCGTCAACGCGTTCGGCGGCCGGTTCGTCGAGCCCGCAGCTGGCCGGGCCGTTTTGGGAGGAATCGCCGTTGCATTCAACTGACGGCGCTTCGTTGAAAATAGGCGGCAACGTGTGGAGAGATCGCGTGCAACGTCTCCGGAGTTAGCGCCAGTCTTCAACGAAGCGCCGTTCGGCATCATCGCAAGAGCGACATGCCGCGCGTTTGGACGCCGGTGCCGGCTTCGAGGCGGTAGAGATACGTACCGCTCGGCAGGTTGGCAGCGTCAAACGTGACGGTGTGCGTGCCCGACGCAAAGAGGCCGTCGGCGAGACGGGCGACTTCCCGGCCGAGCAGATCATGAACGGTGAGCGTGACCGGGCCGGCTTGTTCGAGTGTGAAGGGAATCTGCGCGCTCGGGTTGAACGGGTTCGGATAGCTCTGGCCGAGCGTGAAGCCCATCGGGACATCGGCGTCGGAGTCGAGTGTGACGGGGAAGACTGTCATGAAAATCTCGATGCCCTCCACATCGGAGCCGGCGACGGTGAGGAGATCGGGCTCGCCGTCTTCGTTCGGATCGTAAAAGCCGATTCCGACAAATGTGCCGCTGCCAAGATCAAACGAGAAGCCGCCTAGGAAGTCGATTGCTCCTATGTCGTACGTTCCGTCCGCAAGAAACGGGACAGCGAAGTCACCGTCCCCATTTGCGGTAATGACAACCCGTTCGTTGAACTCCTGATCGTCTGTCGCAATCACGAAGATGCCCTGAGCGTCCCGGGTACGGGACGGGGTCTTGGCGGCCAAGGCGAGCGCGTCTTGGGCTGGTTTGAACATGGCACGCAAGCGGCCGGGCAGGATCGTGCCGGTCTTACCGGGTGGCGGCGGTATTTCTTCGATGATCACCTTGCCGGAGATGGAGCGCTCAGGAAGGCTAGAGCC
>JBCDHV010000023.1:0-16395 GCA_038749615.1 Bacteroidota bacterium | reverse complement strand
GGCAAGCAAATGAAGGAGCGCGTGAAGCGGCCGGCCATCGAGTTCTCCGTGTCGAAAGATTTGTGGGCGTGGATTCCCCTGGGCAGTGCCGTGCTGACGCTGGTGGTCTTTCTCGACGTTGGTGTGCCGGCGCTGCGGCACGCCTGGGACGCCTGGGGCGAAGAGCGAGCCATCAAGGCTGAACTCGCCGAATTGCAACGATGGGCCCAGGATCGGGAGGCATTGGCCGGCTACCGGGATGCGCTGGAGCGCCGCTACCAGCAGACCGTGGTCAGCCTCCCAGATGGTGGCGATATGTCCCAAGTCCTCGCGCTGTTTCAAGGCATCGCCGACGCGAATCAGATCCGCCTACTCAGTGTCCGGCCTGGCGGCCTGATGGTCGAAGAGGATCATCAGACGCTGCCTGTGTCCCTTGAAACGAGAGGAACGTTCACACAGATCGTTCACTTTGTCCACGCTGCGGAGCGTTCCTCGTATCTCGTGCGCATCGAGTCCGTCCATCTCGCTGCCCCAGCAACCACGAACGAAGAGATCGAGGCGACGGTCGAGGCCGTAGTCGTGGTCGTGGGGAAGGGGGGAGTAGGCAACGCAGCAAATCTCTTCAAGCCATGAAACGCTCTGCCCTCCATCTCTTTCTCGGAGCAGGCGCTGCCGGTGTTTGGGGCTACGCCGTCTTCCTGTTGGCAGCTGGTCTGTTCGGCCCGGCCGATGCCGAGTACGAGCAGTCGGGCGAGATTAGCCCACGGGCCGGCCGCTCGTTCATGCGCCAACTTCCAACCCTGCCCGACACCATCAGCGACCCGTTCAACGTGCCCGGGCACCTACTCATGCCGGCTTCCCCTCCCGTAGACCCCGAACCTACACCGCCGCCGGCTCCAGAAATCCTGGGTGAATACGGTACCCTGACCCTGGTGCGCCTCCCGTCCGGCGCTACGCACGTCCTGGCCGAAGAAGACACGGTTGGGGGTAACGCGTGGATGCGTGATCATGTGGATGGCTAGAAGCATGGCTGGCTCGTGGTTTGGGTTGAGACAACTCATCCACTCTTCTACCTGGCTGTACCTCCACTCCCTCGCTACACTCGAACCGCAACAGCGATTCGAGCGTAAATAGATCCTTATGAACACCCGACATCTACACGGTTGGTCCGCGCTCTGGTCTGCAAGCTGCGCCTTGTTGACGTTGGTGCTCTTTGCCGGTTGCAGCGAGCCAGGGCCCACGGCTTATGAGCAAGAAATCCTGAGCGACAGACGTTCCAAGGACCAAACGTTCTTCGATCCGGAGACCAGCATCTTGCCGGCGGCCGACCGGCCCCAGTTTATGGGCTTGACGTATTACCCGGTCGATTCCACCTTTCGGTACGTGTTGCCACTCAACCCGGCCGAGACGATCGAAATCGTCAACTTGCCGGCGCAAAACGGAGACATCACCGTGTACGAGCGGATCGGGTCGGTTGGCATTCCAGGGCCGAACGGAGAGACGCAACTGAGTGTCTTCCGAGGAGCCGAGCATGAGGATGGAGAAGCCTGGATTCCGTTTCGAGACGCGACCAGCAACCGAGAGACCTACGGCGGCGGCCGATATCTCGACGTTGAGCTAACCAGCAACGGCGTGATCGAAGTCGATTTCAACCGCGCCTACAATCCGTACTGCGCCTACAATCCGGTGTACATCTGCGCGCTTCCACCACGCGAGAATTACCTCCCGTTCGCGATGCGCGTCGGAGAAAAGCAGTTCGCAGTGGGTGCCGGAGGGACGCAGTTCGAATAGCGGATGTGCACACCATCTGCCGCCCGACCGAACGCCGGTGCTCGTCAGAGTACCCGCTTCCGCGCTCCGCAACTTTTGTAACGACATGAAGCCACCACGGGCCTTATATTGCCACCTAAGACTTTGGCAGGTCTACTAACAGAGGCAAGAGATGAGACGAGTACTAATCGCCCTGATGGCGGGCGTGTGGATGGTTTGCGGGGCGCTGGCGGTCGACGCCGCACCTCGGCTGAACAAGGTGTCGTTTGCTGAACGGTCAGACGGGAAAGGCTACGTCGTCCGGTTTCACAGCACGGAGCGGCTCCGCGAGCGCGACGTCAAGATGCGCCGCACGGACGCAGGAACGCTCGAAGTCACGCTGAACCGCATGCGGCTGGGCCGTGGCTTCCAAGAGATGAGCGCCCAGGGGCCGGTGACCAGTTACACCGTCCGGCAGCGCCGGCAGCGCGTCGTGGTCACGTTCAAGCTCGACCCGATGGTGCCTGTCACGGAAGTCAGCTATCCGGATGCGGCAAGCCGCGACTACCTCCTCGCGCTCAATTACTCGGACGCGGCACCCGTCCGCACTACGCCGGCTGCACGGCCCCAACTTCCCGTCATCAAGACGAGCGATTCGCCCGAACTGACGCAGGAGCACTGGCGGCTCGACTGCGTCGTGGTGGACGCCGGCCACGGCGGGCACGACGGCGGGGCACGCGCCAACGGGGTACGGGAAAAAGATGTCAACCTGTCGATTGCCCTTCGCCTCGGCGACCTGATCGAGAGCCAGTTGGGCATTCGTGTGGTCTACACGCGCAAAGACGACACCTTCCTGACGCTCGAGAAACGAGGCCAGATCGCCAACGAAAAATGTGGCAAGCTCTTCATCAGCATCCACGCCAACGCGGCTCGGTCGAGGGCTAAGGGCACGGAAACGTACTTCCTCGGGCTGCACAAGAGCGATACGGCCCGGGACGTGATGGAGCGTGAGAACAGCGTGGTTCAGCTCGAAGAAAACCCGGAACTGACCGCGCTGACGAAGAACGACATCATCATCAAGACGATTGCTCAGAGCGCCTACCAGATGGAGAGCGAGTTGCTCGCTGGCCTAGTTGAGCGCGAGTTTGGGCAGACGAACAAGCGGCCCAGCCGAGGGGTCAAGCAGGCCGGCTTCATCGTGCTCTGGCAAGCCTCGATGCCGGCGATTCTGGTCGAGACCGGCTTCCTCACAAACCGGACGGAAGCGAAGTATCTCAAGAGCAAGACCGGCCAAGACGAGGTGGCCGCCAGTATCTTCCGTGCCGTGCGCGCCTTCAAGCAGGAATACGAGAACAGCCTCCGCCCGGCGGCCGAGTGAATTTGGTGTGGCAGGTGTGGCAGATGATGCACCGGTGGCAGATGTTGCGGGCTCAGCCGTGACCTCCGCTCCGTGACCTGCCCGTCATTTCCGATTCTGCTATGCCTGATTACCCCGCCCTAGCCGCAGCTGTCCGCACGATCCCGGATTTCCCGTCGCCGGGCATCCAATTCAAGGACATCACGCCGATTCTAGCAGATCCAGCGCTGCTTCAGCGGTCTGTCGAAGCGCTCGTCAAGCCATACTTCGATCAAGGCATCACGAAGGTGATCGGGATTGAATCTCGAGGCTTCATTTTCGGCGCGATGATGGCCGAGCGGTTGCGCGCTGGCTTCGTACCCGTCCGGAAAGCCGGCAAGTTGCCAGCTGAGACCATCGCCGGGTCGTACGATCTCGAATACGGCTCCGCCACCATCGAACTCCACGTCGACGCCATTCAGCCTGGCGAAAAGGTCCTGATCCACGATGACGTCATCGCGACGGGCGGAACGGCCGAGGCTGCGGCCCGGCTCGTCGAGCGCTCGGGCGGTACCGTCGCCGGCTTCTCGTTTTTGGTCGAGCTGTCCTTTCTCGATGGCCGGAGCCGGCTCACCGAGCGGGTCGAATCGGTCCTAACGTACTAGCCGCCATGCTTGTCAAGATCGCCCGCATCCTCCTCGGCCTCGTGTTCGTGGTGTTTGGCTTGAACGGGTTCCTGATGTTCATCCCCGTACCCGAGGTCCCGCCGATCATGGAGTTACTGGTCGAGAGCCAGTGGCTGAGCGTCGTGAAGGCGCTGGAAATCCTGTGTGGGCTCGCGTTGATCGTCAACCGATTTGTGCCGGCCGCCCTCGTCGTGTTGGGTGCTATCATCCTCAACATCGCGGTCTACCACATTACCAGCGAACCCACGGGCCTACCCGCTCTCGCCATCCTGCTGCCGCTGTACGCCATCCTCGTCTACGCCTACCGAGACCACTTCAAGCCCCTCCTGACCCCCAAAGCCGAGCCGGCACAACCGTAACAGAACCTCCTCAAGCGAAGCGCCCATTCGTCCTTCACCCTGTCCCCTTCATCCTTCACCCTGTCCCCTTCACCCTGTCCCCTTCACCCTGCCCCATGCGCCACTGCCTACTCCTCCTCGCCCTCATCTTCTTCGCCGCCGGCTGCGACAACTTCGGTGAGGATGGCGGAACGTTTCCTGTCAACGCCACCGTAACGCTCACGCATCAGTTCACCGCCGTCGGGAGCACGGGTTCGATTACGATTACCTCAGACGACGAGGCGAATCTGACCTCGACGCTCAACGGCCGTGGCTTTGCGCCGGCAGATGTCGAAACGGCCGAAGTCACGAGCGCCAAAATTGAAGTGCTGTTTCCGCTCTCAGCTCCCGTCAGCGCGTTCAGCGAGGCCATTGTGAGTCTGGACGCCTCGGGGCTCTCCGCCTTGGAAGTCGCCAATCTCACCGATGTGCCGAGTGGTGCCAACGTCGATGAGGCCGACCTCAACGTACCGGCTAACCGGGACATCGCAGCCTTCATTCGGTCACCGGAATTTCAGACGGTTCTCCGTCTCGAAGGCGTAGCCCTGGAAGCCGGCGAAACCTATGAGATCGCCGTCGAGCTGGACATCCGAATGGAGGTCGTGGCGGACGAGATGTAGGCTGGAGGGGTTGACCCACTCGCGTAGGGCCGGCCATTCGCTTTCGCGTAGATCGTTGCAGGCGCTCGGGGTGATGACCCAGCGGGGGCCGAGGTATCTGCTTCGCATAGAAAAACCTAAGCGCCCGGGCTGAAGACCCGCTCGCGGAGGCCGGGATACCTGCTCCGCAGAGCACAACTCTGGCGCTCGGGGGGGAAGACCCGCTCGCGTGGGGCGGGCCATTCGCTTTCGCGTGGATCGTTGCAGGCGCTCGGGGTGAAGACCGCTCTGCGGTGAAGGGCTGTCTGAAGGTGTGCCGTGCTACACTAAAAAGGAAACCCTCACCCTGAGGGCCACGAGTTCTCCAAAGCGAAGGCGTATTTCTGGGCCTATTTCCGAACGGGTCATCACCCCGAGGGCCAGAGATGCTCCTCGCACATGCGACCGAAAACGCCATGCCCGAGCGGGTCTTCACCCTGAGCGCCCGGAACGATCTACACAAAGTGGATTCCAGCGTTTGCCGCGAACGGGTCATCACCCCGAGCGCTACTGGAACCCACGCGCATGCGGCTACCTATGCCTCCCGCGAGCGGGTCATCACCCCGAGGGTTTCAACGTCGATCCGCGAAGGCGGCCCAAGGCCATACCCCCGAGCGGGTCTACAAACAGACTCACCCCACCGCCACGCACGCAATCTCCACCGCCACGCTTTTCGGAAGCTCACGCACCGCAACCGTAGCGCGAGCCGGCGGGTTCGTGTGGAAGTACCGCGCGTAGACCTCGTTCATGGCGCTGAAATCGGCCATGTCGGCCAAGAAGACCGTGCATTGGACGACGTGCTGAAACGTGACGCCGGCAGCGTCCAGCACCGCACCTAAGTTGGCGAGCACCTGTTCGGTCTGGGCGGCGACATCACCGTCGACGAGTTCGTTCGTGGCTGGGTCGATGGCCACCTGCCCGGAGCAGTAGACGGTATCGCCGGCGCGGACGGCTTGGCTGTACGGGCCGAGAGCAGCCGGCGCATGAGGCGTAGAGATGATGTTCATTCTGGTGGTTAGTATTTGGTGTTTAGTGTTTAGCGCCGATTGAGCGCGCTAGCGGGGATGACTGCTTGCGCTGTCGGGTAGATCTGAGCTTCGGAAACTAGTGAATGCTCTGGGCGAGGTCTAAACACTAAAAACTAAACACTGAACACTGGTGCGAAGCACGCCAAACACTGAACACTCGTGCGAAGCACGCCAAACACTGAACACGAAAATGAATCTCGGACTTTTTGGCCGCGTCGCGTTTATCGCGGGGGCGAGTTCTGGCCTCGGATTGGCCACAGCGAAACGGTTGCACGATGAGGGCGCGCACGTAGCCGTGTGTTCGCGAAGCAAGGCGCGCATCGAGGCAGCAGCCGCTGAGATCGGTGGGCGGACGGACGGGCAGGTGTTGCCTCTGGTTTGTGACGTGACCGACGAGGCGCAGATCGAAGCCGCCCTTGCACAAACCGTCGATCACTTCGGCCGGCTCCATGTGCTGATTACCAACGCCGGCGGGCCGCCTTCGGGCTTCGTGGGGGATTTTTCGGCAGACGACTGGCGGCGGGCCATCGAGCTCAATCTGATGAGCACGATCAATCTCTGCCGGCATGCCCTCCCGCATCTCCGCGAAGCAGCAGCGGCAGACCAGCATGCTAGCGTGCTCATGATCACGTCGATCTCCGCCAAGCAGCCGGTACCGAATCTTTACCTCAGCAACACCGCCCGCGCCGGCGTTCAGGGGTTCGCCAAGAGTCTGAGCGAGGAAGTCGGCAGCGAGGGGATCACGGTCAACACGATCCTCCCAGGCTACACGCGCACCGAGCGCTTGTCTGAGTTGGCCGAGGCCACGCACGCTCGATCCGGGGAGCCCATCCCGGACATCGAGGCCGGCTGGGCGGCCGCGACCGCCCTCAAACGGCTCGGAGAGCCCGACGAATTTGCTGCGGCGGCTGCCTTTCTGGTGAGCAAGCCGGCCGCGTTCATCACGGGCATTGGTCTCCCCGTAGACGGCGGGCGCACGAAAGGCCTCCTGTGACGGGTGTAGTCGGGTAGAAACCCGCGCTTGATCTCATACGTTCTAACCTGCTATACCAAAAAAACCGAAGCAGTGAACGCATGAGCAGCAAAGGCAAAGTTCTCGTAGCGATGAGCGGAGGCGTCGATTCGTCCGTGACGGCGGCGCTACTACGCGACCAAGGCTACGAGATCGTCGGGATTACGATGAAGACGTGGGACTACATGTCCAGCGGTGGCCGGTCCGGTAAGGAAGTCGGCTGTTGCTCGCTGGAGTCGATGAACGACGCGCGGAGCGTGGCGCTCAAGCTCGACTTCCCGCACTTCATCGTCGACATCCGGGAAGAGTTTGGCGATTGGGTCATCAACCGCTTCGTCGATGAATACATGGCCGGCCGTACGCCGAACCCGTGCGTGCTCTGCAATACCCACATCAAGTGGGCCGCTCTGCTGCGCCGCGCCGATGACCTCGGATGTGACTACATCGCGACGGGCCACTACGCGCAGGTCCGGCACGACGAGGCACTCGGCCGCTACGTCATCAGCCGGGGACTCGACGCGAAGAAAGACCAGAGCTACGCCCTCTGGGGCCTGCCACAGCATCACCTCGCCCGCAGCATTTTCCCGCTCGGGACGTACTCGAAGCCTGAAATCCGGCAACTGGCCGAGGACTTCGGCCTCTACCGCGTAGCCAACAAGCGCGACTCGTACGAGATCTGCTTCGTGCCCGATAACGACTACCGCCGCTTCCTCCGTGACCGTGTGTCCGACATGGACGAGCGCGCCGGCGAAGGCGACTTCGTGCTGGCCGATGGGACCGTCGTGGGCCGGCATCAAGGCTATCCGTTTTACACGATCGGGCAGCGGCGCGGCCTCGGGGTGGCGCTGGGCGAGCCGGCGTACGTCGTCCACATCGACGCCGAATCGAATCAGGTCACGCTCGGCCCGCGTGAGGCGCTGCTGCGCCAGACCCTCACGGCCCGGCAACTCAACTTCGTGAAATACCCCGACCTCTTCGACGAGCGCCCTGCGCATGGCCAGATCCGCTACAACGACGACGGTGCGCCGGCGCTCACGTGGCAAACCGGCGACGATGAGCTACAAGTCGCCTTCACGGAGGCCCGCAGTGCCATAGCTCCCGGCCAGGCCGTCGTGCTCTACGAAGGCGACGACGTGCTCGTTGGCGGATGGATTCATTCGGTCGGGTAGTTGGGTGGGGGATGGTTGGGCAGGAGTCCATATGCGCGTCCCTAGAATCCCTGTGAGAAGAATCCCTGTGAGACATCAAGTTGCATGATCGTTTACCCGAAGTCGGCACCCGAGAAGCTGGGCTTTGATGTGCTTGCACGGCGCATCGAAGGGCATGTGAGGAGCCGGCTCGGGCAGGAGCGCCTGGAGCAGTGGCGGCCCGTAGACGACCTGGAGACGCTGCAAGACATGCTGCGCCGCACCGCGGAGATGCAGGACGCGCTTCGGTTCGACGATGCCGTGCCGCTCGATGGCATTCTCGACGTGCGAGAACCGCTTCGCCGGGCTCGGCCAAAGAAAGCCGTGCTGCCCGGCGAAGACCTCGCGGCCGTCGGGGTGGTGCTCAACACGATCCAGCGGCTGCGGCAGTACGTCGATGCCAGGCGCTCGAAGTATCCGGCGCTCTACACCGTGGCCGTCGAACTCCAGCCGGCCCCTGATCTCGCCGGCCGCATCGAACGCGCCATCGACGAGCGCGGGGAGGTGATGGACTCGGCGTCGCCGGAGCTGCGGCGGTTGCGCAAGGAGATCGTCCGCCGGCAGAATAGTTTGCGCGACAGCGTCCTGGGGGCGCTCCGCAAGGCGGTCTCCCAGGGCTACGCCACCGAAGAACAGCCAACGATCCGCAACGGCCGCATGGTCATTCCGGTGCGCGCCGAGGCCAAACGCAAGGTCCAAGGCTTCGTGCACGACTCGTCGGCGACGGGCCAGACGGTTTACATCGAGCCGGCGGTGTCGCTGGACCTCAACAACGAAGTCCGCGAGCTCGAAATCGCCGAGCGTCACGAAGTGCAGCGCATCCTCGGCGCACTCACCGCCGGCGTGCGCACCCATGCCGATGCGCTCCTCGTCAGCCTCGATGTGCTCGGCCACATCGATCTCATTCAAGCCAAAGCTCGGATCGGTGCGCAGACGGACGCGCTCGTACCGGACCTCAACACGGCGGGCCGGCTCTCGATCAACGAAGGCCGTAACCCCGTGCTTGCCCTCCACTTTCAGGAGCTCAACGAGAGCGCGTCCAACCTCGATTCTCAGGCGGCACCGCGCTCCAAGCCCCGTGAGGTGACGCCGCTCGATCTGCAACTCGGCACCGATTACCACGCACTCGTCATCACCGGCCCGAATGCCGGCGGTAAGTCCGTGGCGATGAAAACCGCTGGCTTGTTCTGCCTGATGGTGCGCTACGGATTGCCCATCCCGTGCCGGCCTGGGACCAGCATTCCGCTCGTCGACAAGCTGTTCGTCGACATCGGGGACGAGCAGTCGATTGAGGACGATTTGTCGACCTTCAGCTCGCACGTCGTGCGGTTGCGGCACATGGTCAAGCACGCGGATGCCAACACGCTGATTCTGATCGACGAGGCCGGCACGGGCACCGATCCGGAAGAGGGCGGCGCGCTGGCCCAGGCCGCGCTCGAAGCGTTTGCCGAGGTAGACGCCCGCGTGATCGTCACGACGCACCACGGTGGGCTGAAGGCGTTCGCGCACGAAACGCCGGCCGTCGAAAACGGCTCGATGCAGTTCGATCCCGATACGCTGAGCCCGACGTATCGCTTCCAAGCCGGCATTCCGGGGTCTTCGTACGCCTTCGAGATCGCGACGCGGATGAAGCTGCCGAATCCAGTCGTAGCTCGGGCGCGGGAGTTGGTCGGCGAGCAAACGTCGGCGCTCGAAGACCTGATTGCGCAGTTCGAGGCGCGCACGGCTGAGCTGGAACGCCAACTCGACGAGTCGCAGCGGGCCGAACGTGAGGCGAAGCAGACCCAGCAGAAGTACGAAGACCTCCGCCAGAAGCTCAACGAGAACCGGGACGAGATCGAGGCGAAGGCGCTGGCTCAGGCCGAAGCCATCGTGAAAGGCGCAAACTCACGCATCGAGCGCACCGTCCGTGAGATCAAGGAGGCCGAGGCGGAGCGGGAAGCCACGCAGCTCGCGCGGGAGCGGATGGAGCAGTTCAAGCAGTCGGTGGTCAACCGCAAGAAGAAAGTCGACCGCAAGCGTACCCGTACGCCCAAAGCCTCCAAGCCGAAACCAAAGGCGCAGAATGGCGCTCCGCCACGTGGCCCGATCGAAGTAGGTGATCAGGTGGTGCTCGACAACGGCTCGGCGACGGGCGAGGTCATGACCATCGAAGGCAAAGAAGCCGAAGTGGCGTTCGGTGCTATGCGCTCGCGGGTGAAGTTGAAGCGGCTGACGAAAGTCGCCGGCCCCCGGCGGCAGCAGGTCCAGATCCGCACGGCCTCATCCGTGTCGAAAGGCCGGCCTCAACTCCGTGGCCTGCGTGCCCGCCCGAGCATCGACGTGCGCGGCCAGCGCGTCGACGAAGCGATCTCCAGCGTGACGCAGTTGCTGGATGACGCGGTGGTCGCCAACCTCGAAACCGTGCGGATCCTCCACGGCAAAGGCACCGGTGCCCTGCGCCTGGCAATTCAGGAGCACCTGGCTGCCAGCCCGGATGTCGCCTCGTTCGATGAAGCCCATCCGGAGCACGGGGGAGCCGGCGTGACCGAAGTCCGGTTGCTGGGCGCGTAGACGCAGCAGCTCCGAAGCGCCTCGCAACGAAAATTTGGCGTACTATCTGGTTGTCCACGTCTCGTCCAGCTCTTTCCTACAGCCGGCACAACCACATGAAATGGGTCACTTTGGCTCTGGCCTTCGGATGGGGGACCTCCCATACCGATGTTCGTCTTGCCGGCGAAGCGAGTGATCTCGCAGCCATGTACGAAGAGGCGGTCTCGGTTGTCGATGTTGGGTTCAAAGACGCCGAGCGCGAAGAGGTGCTCGATGCGGCGCTGGAGCTAGCAGCCGGTCAGGCTGAGCTAACCGGGGTAATCGTGCGCAAGGCGACGAAGCTGCAGATGGGCTACGCGTCCTACTACGCCAACGTGCTCCACGGCCGGCTCACGGCCAACGGCGAGCGCTACGACCGCTACGAGCGTACCGCGGCCCACAAGACGCTTCCCTTCGGTACCCGGGTCTACGTGATCAATCCTCGGAACGGCCGTAGCGTGATGGTCCGCATCAATGACCGTGGTCCGTTCATCGGTGAGCGGGTACTCGATCTTTCTTACGCAGCCGCTAGGGACATCGGTCTTCTTCGCCGAGGGGTCGGTACCGTGGAGTACCGTATTTTATCTGGACGTAACCCGCAATGAGCCCGAGGAGGGCGGTGCAGGGTTACACAGATCCCACAAAAAGGAAACGTGAAGGATACCTCCGCGTTTCGACTGGACGCCCATCCAGAGCCACCACACCACATGTTTCGATTCGTCTCCTTCCGGCTTCTGCTTCTGGTAGCCGTGTGCGCTGCCGGCTGCACCTCCACCAAGCCGTATCTCGATAAATTTGAGCTCGACCGGCTGGCAACCGACGGGTTTGAGCCCGTGACAGACGCAGACGTGGAGGCGCGAGTCGTGCTTCTCGGAGGCTTGGACGCCACGGCCGATCCCGCGACGATTGCGGCAGCTCGGGCATCGCTCGACGAAATGGGCGAACGCTCGACGCTCGTCTTGCTCGGCCCCCATGTCTTCGGCGATCCCAAAGGCCGCGACGAGCCGGCTTTAGAACTGCTCCGCGCGGCACCCGGGCGCGTGATCGTGGTGCCGGACGTAGCGGCGTGGGATGGAGGATCCGTGCGAGGGCTGAGTTCGGTGGAAGCGCTCGAAGATTACCTCGAAGAGACGACGGGCCGGAAGAACGTGCTCGTGCCGGAAGATGGGCATCCGGGGCCGGTCGACATCAAGCTGGGCGAGTGGATCCGGCTCGTTGCCATCGATACGCAATGGTGGTTGCACCCGCACGAGAAATCGTTCAAGGACGAGGAGTACGACCTCGACGAACAGGGCGATTTCATCCGAGGCCTCGAAGATGTGATCCGCGACCGAGACGACGAAACGCTGGTCGTCGTCGGGCATCACCCGGTGATGTCGAACGGAGCCAGCGCCGGCTACTTCCCGCTGCGCGCCCACCTGTTTCCCTTGACGCTCATCAACGAAAACCTGTACGTGCCCCTGCCGATCGTCGGGTCTGTGCCGTTATTGTATCGGCGCTTTTTCGGAAGCAGCCGGCACGACGCCGCGCATCCAGAATACCGGTCGTTGCGGCGGCTGATGGAGGACGTGTTCGGGCAGCACGAGCATCTGATTTATGCCGCCTCGCTCGATCAAAACCTGCAAGTGTTTGAGCATGGCAACGCGAATCATCCACAGTACTACGTGGTCTCTGGAGCCGGCGGCGAGACGGAGTCTGTGGGGCGGGGCCGAGATGCCGTGTTCACCGCCGGCCAGAACGGATTTGTGGTCGTCGATGGCTACACGGACGGTGCCGTCGATCTCGACGTGATGCTCGTCACTGAAACGGGCGTCGAGCGCGTCTATCGCCGGCCGGTGCGCGAGACGGAGCCCGAACTCATTGATCCTGAGCTGCCTGACGAAGACGAGCCGGCTCCTGACTTGCCGGCGACCTTCACGACGAGCATCGTACCGGAGCTGGATGATCATGGCACGGTGTACCGCCGCTTGTATGGCAGCGATTACCGCAAACTCTGGAGCTTGGAATACGAGCTGCCGGTGTTCGACATCGGGACGGCCGGCGGGGAAGGACTCCGGCCAACCAAGCGGGGCGGGGGCTTGCAGACCACCTCGATCCGTCTCGAAAATGATGCGGGGCAGGAATACGTCCTGCGAAGCCTTGCCAAGGAGCCGAGCAAGAACATTCCCCCGAACTTGCGCACCGACATTGCCGTCGATTTCGTCCAAGATCTCGTGGCAAGCCTGCTGCCTTTCTCGGCTCTGACCGCCGCCTCGCTCGCCGACCGTGTGGGCGTCTATCACACGAATCCGAAGATGGTGTACGTGCCGGACGATCCACGCCTGGGGATCTACCGTGACGTGATCGGCGGCATGGTCGCCCTCTTCGAGCAGCGCCCGGACGACGACATGAGCTTCGCCGACAACGTCGGCAACGCGCCCGAGGTCATTAGCACGGCCAGCATGTTCGACGAGATCAACGGCGATAACGATCACCGCGTCGACTCCGAGCAGTACCTCAAGAGCCGCCTCTTCGACATCCTGATCAACGATTGGGATCGGCACCGGGATCAGTGGCGCTGGGCAGCTTTCGAGCCGGCCGATAGCGTGGGCAAGATCTACCAAGCCATCCCGCGCGACCGCGACTGGGCGATGTTCCACTTCGATGGTCTCATCCCGAGCCAGGCGACCTTGGTGGCCCGGCGGTTCCAGCGCATCACGAAGGATGTCAAGAACCTCAAGGGCATGACGGATAACGCGCTGGACATGGACCGGCGCTTCTTCAGCCCGCTGACCCGGGACGACTACCGCCGCATTGCCACCGCGATTCAGACGGCCGTGACAGACGAGGCCATCGAGGAAGCCGTCCGCACCTGGCCGGCCTCAGCGTACGATGAATACGGGGCGGTAACGATCGAACGGCTACGCTCTCGGCGAGACCAAATCGTAGACGCGGCCGATGAACTGTACGAGTTGTTCGCCCGCGTCGTCGATGTCGTCGGCTCAGACAAGCACGAGCGGTTCGAGATCGTACGGGAGCCGCAGCAGACCGTCGTGCGCGTCTTCAAAACGACGAAGGAAGGCGAGATTCGGAAGACGATCTACGAGCGGACCATTTTCCACTCGGAGACGAACGAAATCCGGCTCTACGGCCTCGCCGGCGACGACCGGATCGTGATTTCCGGCCAGACAGGCGGTGGAGCCCCACGCATTCGTGCCGTGGGCGGGGCGGGTGACGACACGTTCGAGGATACCAGTACCGGCGGCAGCAACAAGCTCTACGACACCGACGGTGAAAACAACGAATGGGACCTCGGGCCGGCTTCAGACCGGATCGTCTCGGCTGACCCAGCCATTAACCAGTACGACGCGTACGAGTATTCCCACAACGCCACCCTGCCGCTCCTCTTCTTCGGCTTCAATGACGACGACGGACTGTTCGTCGGCGGCGGAGTCTCGTTCACGCGGTTCGGATTCCGCAAGGAGCCCTTCGCCCGGCTCCACCAGCTCCGCGCCAACGTGGCCTTCGCAACGGGGGCCTTCAACGCCCAGTACCGAGGCGATTTCATTGACCTGGTTGGTGCGTGGGACCTGCGCGTTGATGCGGCTTGGGAATCGCCAAACAACATTCGCAACTTCTACGGCCTCGGTAATAACACGGAGGATACCGTTGACGACCGCGAGTTCTACCAAGCGCAGATTCAGCGGCAACGTCTCGCGCCGTCGCTGAGGCTCCGCCTCGGCCGGGCGCAGCGCAGCTTCATCCGCGTAGGCCCACGGATCGAGCGGATTGAGGTCGGAGAGAATGAAGAGCGCTACCTTGGGTTGGACCTTCCCGAAATCACCGAGGACACGTTCGCGGACAAAGTGCAAGCCGGCGCTGATTTCGAGGCGCGCATCATGAGCCTCGATAACCTCATGAACCCGAGGCAAGGCTATCAGCTCCATGCTGCCGTCTCGGTGAACACCGGCCTCACGGAGGCTACGGAATCGTTCACGCGTACCGACCTGGCCTTGTCGACCTACCTGTCGTTGCGGTACCGGCCCCAGATTACGTTGGCACTCAGAGCCGGCGGCACGCACATTTTCGGCGATGAGTTTCCCTTCTTCGATGCGGCCACGCTCGGAAGCCGGCAAAACCTGAGAGGCTTTTTCAGCACGCGGTTTGCCGGCCGGTCCAGTTTCTACCAGAACGCAGAGCTGCGCGCAAAACTCTTCAACTTCAACCTGACGCTCGCCCAGGGAGAAGTCGGCGGTCTCGCTTTCCTCGACAACGGCCGTGTCTGGTGGGACGACGATTCGGATGACGCCGACGTCTGGCATCAAGGCTACGGCGGCGGTCTCTGGTTCTCCGCATTCGATGTCTTCGTCGCCTCCGCGAATCTCGGCTTTTCCGAAGAAGGCCGCTCGTTCCGGTTCGGCGCGGGCTTCTTGTTTTGAGAAGTAGGGAAGACCCGCTCGGGAATGGCGCTTGGGGCTGCGTTCGCAGGTGTAGGTTTCTGGCCCTCGGGGTGAAGACCCGTTCGCGAGGGGCATCTGCGGCTGCGTTCGCAGAGTACGGATTTGCCGCTCAGGGTGATGACCCACTCGGGGATCCCGATGCAGGCCGCATGTGCGGAAACAGTTTTTGGCCCTCGGGGTGAAGACCCGCTCGGGGATCTCGATGCAGGCCGCATGTGCGGAAACAGTTTTTGGCCCTCGGGGTGAAGACCGCTGCACGGTGAAGTCTATTTGTACGGTTTCAGCTCACTTCACCGCGTAGCGGTCTTCACCTTGAGCGCCAGAGATGCCAAACGCGGATGCGGGCGATCACGTGTCCCGCGAACGGGTCTTCACCCCGAGCGCCACGACGCTCTATGCAAAGCAGACTGCCAGCTCCGCGCGAGCGGGTCTTCACCCCGAGGGCCAGAGACCCACACCCGCGACTGCGGACTACTACACTCCACCCGAATGGGTCTTCACCCCGAGCGCCACAACATTCTACGCAGAGCGTACTACCGGCTCTACGCGAGTGGGTCAACACAGTGGATCAACACAGCGGGTCAACAAAAGCAATGCGTACCATCCTGCTACTGCCGTTCCTGCTAGCCGCCTGCGGCGAGCCGCCCACGGTCGCGTGCTCCTCCGATATCGAGGAAGTTTATGCCGAGACGGCGCGGCGCGTGCCGGGGTTCGGTGGGCTGTTTCTCGGCGGGCGCGGGACGGTGCATGTGTTCATGACATCGGGTGAGTTAAAGGACGCCGAGCGTGCCCTGGCGTTGGCCCGGCCGTGCATCGATCCGCCCATCGGCGAGGTCCGGCAGATCATTCCCGTCACGGGCGATTACGACTACCGCGATCTGCGAACCTGGCGCGACACCCTCGTCGAGGCGCTCCCAGACCTCGATGTGTCTATCCGGACCAACTCGAACCGCATCCACATCGCTTACATGGACCGCCCAGATCGTGCCCGCATCGAGTCCACCGTCCGCCAGACCGATGTTCCGCCAGATGCCGTGTTAGTGGCCGGACCATGAGGGAGCGCGGGGCTCGCGTTGAGGTGTGAAGGGGTGGTCAGGTGGAGGTGTTGAGGAGTGAAGGGCTCGCGTGGAGAGGTGCCAGGTTGATAGGGGGAATGGTGGGGGACGAGCTGGGATGGACTAGCTTTTCGAACGGGTTGGGTTCTTCTCTTGCGGCCAAGTTGTCCTTTTCGATTGGTACCCACGTCTCTACCGTTCGCCCTCTCACCCTCTCCACGGGAGAGAGAAACACTACACCAGAGAGAACAGCAGGCCGGCGGCGACGGTGCCGCGTTCGGTGAGTTCTTGGAGCGTGACGGGCTCGATGGTGCCGGCTAGGGTAGCATCGAAGGGGG